>NZ_JBKBHK010000001.1:369579-577555 GCF_046297735.1 Vogesella sp. | reverse complement strand
GTGATTTTGAACTGTCGAACCCAGGCGGCCCGCAAATCCTCGCCACGTCTAGGTTCTTCCCACATCATCCCGCGTTATCCCGCCGACGGTCCCTGTGCCAATACTCCCACCACACCACACCGGAGCCGGGTTTTTATTTGCTGCGCTAACAGGCTTACTCGCTGCGCGGGCGACGGTCGCTGCTGCCACCGTTGCGCGGGCCGTTGCTGCGACGATCGCCGTAGCCGCCACGGTTGCCACCGTAGCCACCGCCCGGTTTGCGGTCGCCGTAGCCACCACCGTTACCGCGACGCGGGCCGCCTTTGCCGGCCGGACGGCCTTTCGGCGGGCGACGGGTCGGTTCCAGGCCCTGGATGACGGCTTCGGCCAGCTGGCGCTTCAGGTATTGCTCGATACGACGTACGCGGTGGAATTCGCGCGATTCGGCGATGGTGATCGCCACGCCGCTACGGCCGGCACGACCGGTACGGCCAATGCGGTGTACGTAGTCTTCGGCTTGTTTCGGCAGATCGTAGTTCACTACCAGGCCAATGCCCGGTACGTCGATGCCGCGCGCAGCCACGTCGGTTGCCACCAGAATCTTGATGCGGCCACGACGCAGGTCGTTCAGCGTGCGGTTACGCCAGCTTTGCGGCATGTCGCCGTGCAGGCAAGCCGCGCTGTAGCCCATGTCGGACAGCTTGTCGGCGATTTCTTCGGAACCGATCTTGGTGCCGGAGAACACTACGGCTTGGTCGAAGTCGGCTTCTTTCAGGATGGCGTCCAGCAGACGGTTCTTGTGGTTGTTGTCATCGGCGTACAGCAGATGCTCTTCGATGTTGCCGCTTTCTTCCTTGCGCTCGATCTCGATGCGCTGCGGGTCGCGGGTCATGCGTTCGGCCATCTTGCCGACGATACCGTCCAGCGTGGCGGAGAACAGCAGGGTCTGGCGCTCGCTCGGGGTGGCGGCCACGATGGTTTCGATGTCTTCGATGAAGCCCATGTCCAGCATGCGGTCGGCTTCGTCCAGGATCAGCATTTCCAGGCGCGAGAAATCGATACGGCCGGAGCGCATGTGGTCCATCAGGCGGCCCGGGGTGGCCACGATGATGTCTACCGGGCGCGACAGGGCGCGGGTCTGGAAGCCGAAGGAAGCGCCACCTACCAGGGTGACGGTACGCAGCCAGCGCAGCTCTTCACCGTAGATCTGGGCGTTCTTTTCTACCTGCTGGGCCAGTTCGCGGGTCGGGGTCAGTACCAGAACGCGCGGGCCGTTGCCGGCGCCTTTGGAGCGTTCGCTGACGCGGGTCAGGGCCGGCAGCAGGAAGGCAGCGGTTTTGCCGCTACCGGTTTGGGCGGATACGAGCAGGTCGCGACCAGCGATGGCAGCAGGCACGGCTTCGCCTTGTACCGGGGTCGGCGTGTCGTAGCCGGCTTTTTCCAGTGCTTTGGCAATAGCGGGGGCCAGCCCCAGGTCGGAGAACTTCTGCATGAATTGTCCTTTCAGTCCGGCGTGATGCGCCGGTTGTGAGCCCGCTTGGGGTTACAGGTCATCGAACCAACCTGACGAGCGGCGAACAGCGGGTCCTGAACAGAAAGGACATGGCGGAAACGAAGCCAAATAGGGTCAGATGCGATGAGATCGTAGAGGCCCGGGACGCGGGTATTACCCCGGGCAATTTCGTGAAGGGCGCATTCTATTGAAAATAATTCGTTTGCGCAAGGGTTTTTACAGTTCAGCCTGCGCAAGTCGCTGATTTTTCACTGGGCAAGCTGATTGTATGCAAAAAAAAGCCATCAGCTGCCGCTTAGCCAGCTCAGCGTGGCGGCGGTGTCGGCGCCGGGCTTGTATTCGGCCGCCAGCCAGCCGGTATAGCCACTTTTTTCAATAAAATCAAAATATTCCGCCAGTGGCAGTGCGCCGCTGCCGGGCGCGCCACGGCCGGGGCAGTCGGCAAACTGGATGTGGGCGGTGCGCGGCAGGTGGCGCGCCAGCATGGCCGGAATGGACAGATTCATGCGTGCGGCGTGGTAAAGGTCGATTTGCAGTGCAATATCTGCCGCCGGCACCCGCGCCAGCAGCGCGGCTACCTCGTCCGGCGTGCGCAGCAGGAAGCCCGGCATGTCCAAATCGTTGATGGCTTCGCAGCACAGCCGGATGCCGGTGCCGGCGAAGAAATCGGCGGCGCGCAGCAGGTTGGCCGCCAGGGTGGCTTCGCACGCCGCCCGGCTGTAGCCGTCGGCCAGGCGGCCGGGCAGGATGTTCAGCAGCGTGACGCCCAGCGTGCGGGCGTAGTGCAGCGCGGGCGGCAGCGCGGCGGCAAATTCGGCTTGCCGCGCCGGGTGGCAGGCCAGGCCGGGGCCGCCGGCCATCAGGTCGCCGGCAGCCACGTTGATCAGCAGCACCTGCGTGCCGGCGCTGCGTGCGGCGTCGGCCAGCTGCTCGGCCGGGTAGTCGTAAGGGAACTGGATTTCTACTGCCTGGAAACCGGCGTCGGCGGCACGGGCAAAGCGCTCCGGCAGCGGTACTTCGGTGAACAGCAGTGACAGGTTGGCCGCAAAGCGTGGCATGGGTTTACTCCGGCTGGTAATGCAGGATCAGGCTGCTGAGGTCGGCCTGCGCGTGGCCGGCCTGGCAATGGGCGTGCAGTTGCTGCTGCGCCTGGCTGGCCATCGGCAATGGCCGTTGCAGTGCGGCGCCCAGCGCGGTGGCGTTGTTCAGGTCTTTCAGCAGGGTGGCGGCTTTCCACTGCACCGGCTCGAATTGGCGGGTGGCCATGCGCGGCGCCAGAATCTGGAACGGCAGCGAATCGGCAAAGCCGCCGGCCAGTGCCGGGGCCAGCAGGCTGGCGTCTACCCCTGCGGCTTCGGCCAGCTGCACCGTTTCGGCAATCAGTGCCGCGGTGCTGGCCACGATCAGCTGGTTGCACACCTTGGTGACCTGGCCGGCGCCGCAGTCGCCCATGCGGGTGACGCGCTGGCTGAGGTGGGCCAGTAACGGGCGCAGGCGGTCGATATCGTGCGCGTCGCCGCCGGCCATGATCACCAGCTGGCCGCTTTCGGCGCCTTTGACGCCACCGGAAACCGGCGCGTCCACCCAGCGCATGCCGCAGTCTGCGGCCAACTCGGTGGCGTAGCGGCGGGTGGCGTCGGGGGCGATGCTGGAAAAGTCCACTAGTAACTGGCCAGCGTGGCCGTTGGCGGCAATGCCGCCGGCGCCGAATACCACCTCGCCAACGGCAGCAGTGTCGGCCACGCACAGCATGATGATGTCGCTGCGCTGCACCAGGGTGGCGATGCTGTCTGCCGCCACGGCGCCGGCGGCGGCCAGTGCGGCGGTTTTGTCCGGGCTGCGGTTCCAGACGGTAAGCGGGTAGCCGGCCGCCAGCAGGCGGCGGCACAGCGGTTGGCCCATCAGGCCCAGACCGATGAATCCGATACGCGGGGTCATGTGCGTTTTCCGTGCATGAAGTTGCCTTGATGCTAGCGCAGTGCCTTTCGCCTGCGCAGCAAAAAAACGGGCTGGCGCGTAGCCAGCCCCGACAAGGACTCATTGCAACAAGGTCAGGCCGCCGGCAGCATGCCGGCCGCACTCTCGCTTGCGTAGCGGCGCTGTTGAGGAACCACTACGCCGAACAGCTTACCTGCCGCCACCTGGCCTGACAATGCTTGTTGCATGTTCTTGCCCCGTCATCAATGGCAGCGTTGCTTTGCGTTACAATCGCGCCTTTTTGCGAAGGGAGATCGGGGTGAACGATTTGCATAGCGCCCGTTACCAGGCATCGCGCCCGTGGGCCAAGCGCGTCGCCCAGCTGTTTGCCCAGGCGCGCCAGCAGGAAGATGCCTGCACCCAGGCCGCCCAACTGGTTCAACGCGAGCTGGCCCAGCTGGCCAGCCTGTACAGCATCAACGATACCCAGCGTGAAACCGAGTTCGTGCTGGCCGAAGCCTACGGTCTGTTCGTGCGTGACGGTCGCCGCGTCTACGGTTGCGACACCGCGCTGGCCGCCGCCTTGTGCCATACCCGCCCGCTGACGGCGTTGCCGGCGCAGCTGGCGCTGCCGGAAGGCACCTTTCTGCTGAGCCTGCCGGGCGAGCAGGGCGACGCTGCCGCCTACGTGACGCACCGTGCGGCCGACAAGCGCCTGGACATCCTGCTGCTGACGCCGGACTTCGCGCCGGCTGGCGTGCCGTGCCACCAGCGCATGGAAGCGGCGCTGACGCTGGGCGTGCATTATCCGGATAGCGTCAGCGTGCCCGATTCGCCGGCACTGGCCAGCTGGAAGCCTTGGCTGGAAGGTGTGTTTGCCGTGCTGGCGGTGTTGGCCCTGCCCAAGGTGCAGCAGGCGGCGCAGTGGCTGCCGGCGCCAACGCCTGCCGAACAGCAATGGCTGGATAGCGGCAACGCCCGCGACCGCCAGAAAGCGCGGGCCAGCCTGCTGAAGACCGGTGCGCAGGAAGTGCAGCGGCTGCAGTTGCCGGGCCTGGCGCCGCTGCCGGCAGACGGCGTACGCGCGGGTTATTGGCGGACGCAAGCCAGCAAAGATGGTGACAGGCTGGTATGGGTGCCGCCGCGCGCCAATGGCTAAAGGTTGGCCGCAGGTGCAAAAAAACCGCAGCCAAGGCTGCGGTTTTTTCATGCGGCTAAGCGCGGGCTGTGACTTACAGGAACTGCACGATCAGGCTGCGCAGCGTGCTCATCTCGAACGGCTTGTCGCAGATGGCCGATACGCCGGCTTCTTCCACCGCCGCCAGCCGGGTTTCGTCCTGCTCGCCGGACACCATCAGGATGGGCACCGACATTTGCGGGCTGAGTGTGCGCACGTATTCGATCAGTGCTCTGCCGTCCATTTCCGGCATGTTGTAGTCGGTGATGATCAGGTCGTACTGCGTTTCTTGCAGTAGCGGAATGGCCGACATGCCGTTGGCCGCCTCGTCTACGTACATGAAACCCATGCGTTCCAGCACCGTGCGCAGGTAGTGGCGCGAGGTGCTGCTGTCGTCCACCAGCAGGATGCGCTTGGTGTCCAGGTCGTAGTGCTCCAGTTCGGCGCGGGTTTCTTCGGTGTTCAGGTAGTCCAGCGCCGAGCACAGCGCACGGTCCAGCTGGCGGGTGGTAAACGGCTTGGGCAGGATGGCCAGCGCGCCGGCCTGGCGGATGGCGTCCAGCTGCTGGGCGCGGGTTTCGCTGGAAATCAGCACATAGGGCATGTCGCGGATTTCACCGTCGGCGCGCATGGCCATCACCAGCTCGGCGCCGGTCATGTCCGGCAAATACATGGCACTGATGGTGATGTCCGGGCGCGGCAGCTCGCGCATGCGTTCCAGCCCTTGGGCGCCACTTTCCAGCAGGTCGATGTTTTCAATGCCCATCTCGCGCAGGTGGTGCTGGATGATATGGCGCTGTGTTCTGGACGGCTCGATCAGGCAGACCATCAGGTTTTGCAGATCAAACATGCTGTTTTCCTGTTTTGCTTTCCTGCAAGCATAGTCACTGCGCGGCTTTTGGTCTAACCCCGAACGATAAAACGCCGTTTCTATAAGTCTTGCTTGCCGATTTTGCCGGCCTGGCGTTGTTCGTTTGCCGCAGTCTCGTCCAGCCATTGGCAAAAAGCCTGGATGGCGACGTCGCCGGCGGCGGCGCGCGGCGCGATCCAGCAATAGTCGCGCACCGGCACCACCGGCTGCTGCAGCGGTGCCACCAGCTTGTCGCTGTCCAACGCTTGCTGCGCCATCGGCAGCGGCCCCAGCACCACGCCCAGGCCGTCCATGGCCGCCTGCAGCGCCAGCGAAAAGCGGTCGAAGTGCAGCCGGCTGGCCGGTTTCAGCTCCGGCACGCCGGCCAGCGTGAACCAGCGTTGCCACTGCGTTGGCCGCGTGTCGGCGTACAGCAGCGTGTGCTGCGACAGGTCGGCCGGGCTGCGGATGGGCTGGCTGGCCAGCAGCGCCGGGCTGCACAGCGGCAGCTCCCACTCTTCCAGAAATGGCTTGGCGATGTGGCCGGGCCAGTCGCCGGGGCCGCGGCGGATGGCGATATCAAACGGCGTGTCCAGCCGGCTGATGTCGCGGTCGGACGTCACCAAGTGCAGGTCGATATCCGGCCAGCGCTGGCGGAAGGCGGCCAACCTGGGCAGCAGCCAGAACAGCGCAAAGGTGGGGGTGGAGTTGATCGACAGCCGGCGCTGGCGGTCGGGCTGCAACAGCTGGCTGGTGGCGTTGGCGATCAGGTCCAGGCCGTCCTGCACCTGCACCAGATAGCGCCAGCCGGTGTCGGTGAGCTTGACGCGGCCGCCGCTGCGTTCAAACAGCTGCACGCCCAGCCATTCTTCCAGCTGCTTGATCTGCTTGCTCACAGCGCCGTGCGTCACGTGCAGCTCGTTGGCCGCAGATGAGAAGCTTTCCAGCCTTGCCGCAGCTTCAAAAATGCGCAAGCCGTTGAGGGGAGGGTAGGTATTCATGGCTGTGATTTTATCTCACAATCTATGTTTCGATTACTCGTTTGTGATTGCGGCAACAACGGCGTAATCTGTGGCTGTTATTACCGGAGCGGTCACACCGCGCCGTGTGGCTGCTGGCAGGACGCACCCGCTGCCGGCAGACTGATTGCAACCAACCCAAGCAAAAAGGTCCCGTGCCATGCTAGAAGCTTACCGCCAACACGTTGCCGAGCGCGCCGCGCTGGGCATCCCGCCGCTGCCTCTGACTGCCAAACAGGTAGAACAACTGGTAGAACTGCTGAAAAACCCGCCGGCTGGCGAAGAGCAGACCCTGGTCGAGCTGATTACCCACCGCGTACCGCCGGGCGTGGATGACGCTGCCAAGGTAAAAGCGTCGTTCCTGGCTGCTGTGGCCGAAGGCGACGTGGCTTCCCCGCTGGTATCGCGCGAGCTGGCTACCCAACTGCTGGGCACCATGCTGGGCGGCTACAACGTGAAGCCGCTGATCGACCTGCTGGGCGACGACAAAGTCGGCGCCATTGCTGCCGAAGGCCTGAAGAAAACCCTGCTGGTTTTCGATTACTTCAACGACGTGAAAGAGCTGGCCGACAAGGGCAACGCCAACGCCAAGGCCGTGCTGCAAAGCTGGGCCGACGCCGAATGGTTCACCAGCCGCCCTGAAGTAGCCCAGAAAATCACCGTGACCGTATTCAAGGTACCGGGCGAAACCAACACCGACGACCTGTCGCCGGCACCGGACGCCTGGAGCCGCCCGGACATCCCGCTGCACTACCTGGCCATGCTGAAGAACACCCGCCCCGACGCGGCCTTCAAGCCGGAAGAAGACGGCAAGCGCGGCCCGATGCAGTTCATCGAAGACCTGAAGAAAAAAGGCAACCTGGTGGCCTATGTTGGCGACGTGGTGGGTACCGGTTCTTCGCGTAAATCCGCTACCAACTCGGTAGTATGGGCCACCGGCCAGGACATCCCGTTCGTACCGAACAAGCGCTTTGGCGGCGTGACCTTGGGCGGCAAGATCGCCCCGATCTTCTTCAACACCCAGGAAGACTCCGGCTCGCTGCCGATCGAAGTGGACGTGTCCAAGCTGGAAATGGGCGACGTGATCGACATCTACCCGTACGAAGGCAAGATCGAAAAAGACGGCCAGCTGGTAGAAAAATTCAGCCTGAAATCCGACGTGCTGCTGGACGAAGTGCGCGCCGGTGGCCGTATCAACCTGATCATCGGCCGCAGCCTCACCGCCAAGGCGCGTGAAGCCCTGGGCCTGCCGGCTTCCACCGAATTCCGCTTGCCGAAAAACCCGGTAGACAGCGGCAAAGGCTTCTCGCTGGCACAGAAAATGGTTGGCCGCGCCTGTGGCCTGCCGGAAGGCCAGGGCATTCGCCCGGGTACCTACTGCGAGCCGCGCATGACCACCGTGGGTTCGCAAGACACCACCGGCCCGATGACCCGCGACGAACTGAAAGACCTGGCTTGCCTGGGCTTCTCTGCCGACCTGGTCATGCAGTCGTTCTGCCACACCGCCGCCTACCCGAAACCGGTAGACGTGAAGATGCACAAAGAACTGCCGGCCTTCATCTCCACCCGTGGTGGTGTTGCGCTGCGCCCGGGCGACGGCGTAATCCACAGCTGGCTGAACCGCCTGCTGCTGCCGGATACCGTGGGTACCGGTGGTGACTCCCACACCCGCTTCCCGATCGGTATCTCGTTCCCGGCCGGTTCTGGCCTGGTCGCCTTTGCCGCCGCCACCGGCGTGATGCCGCTGGACATGCCGGAATCGGTACTGGTGCGCTTCAAGGGCGAACTGCAGCCGGGCGTCACCCTGCGTGACCTGGTGAACGCCATTCCGCTGTACGCCATCAAGCAAGGCCTGCTGACCGTGGCCAAAGCCGGCAAGAAGAATATCTTCTCCGGCCGCGTGCTGGAAATCGAAGGCCTGCCGGACCTGAAAGTGGAACAAGCCTTCGAGCTGTCCGACGCGTCGGCCGAACGTTCCGCCGCCGGTTGTACCGTGCGCCTGAACAAGGCCCCGATCGTGGAGTACATGAACTCCAACATCACGCTGATGAAGTACATGATCGCCAACGGCTACCAGGATGCCCGCACCCTGGAACGTCGCATCAAGAAGATGGAAGAGTGGATCGCCAACGGCGAACTGCTGCAGCCGGACGCCGATGCCGAATACGCCGCCGTGATCGAAATCGACCTGGCCGACGTGAAAGAGCCGATCGTGGCCTGCCCGAACGACCCGGACGACGTGAAGTTCATGTCCGAAGTGGCCGGCACCCAGATCGACGAAGTGTTCATCGGTTCCTGCATGACCAACATCGGTCACTTCCGTGCCGCTTCCAAGCTGCTGGAAGGCAAGCGCGACCTGCCGGTAAAACTGTGGCTGGCCCCGCCGACAAAGATGGACGCCGAACAGCTGACCAACGAAGGCCACTACGGCGTATTCGGCATGGCCGGTGCCCGCACCGAAATGCCGGGTTGCAGCCTGTGCATGGGTAACCAGGCCCAGGTACGCGAAGGCGCCACCGTGATGTCCACCTCCACCCGTAACTTCCCGAACCGTCTGGGCAAGAACACCAACGTGTTCCTGGGATCCGCCGAACTGGCCGCCATCTGCTCCAAACTGGGCAAGATCCCGACCGTGGAGGAATACCAGGCCAACATCGGCATCATCAACGAGAAGGGCGCCGAGGTGTACCGCTACATGAACTTTGACCAGATCAAAGACTACCAAGAGGTCGCCGAGTCGGTGAACGTGTAAACCAGCTGTCGGCCCACGGGCCGGCCGGTTTTGCCTAGCCACCCCGCCACGGCGGGGTGGCTTTTTTCTGGTTCCCACGCTTCCGTGAAGAACCTTCTTCTTGGTGTTACCGAGCCGGCGGCTTGCCACGCCTATACCCATGCTGGGTTGGCCGCACCGCTTGTGGCAGAATGCCTGCGTATTATCACCACACCCTGCCACGGCAGGGCCATGCCTGAACACACCATGCTAGACGATATCAAGAAAACCCTGTGGGCCGCCGCCGACAAGCTGCGCGCCAATGTGGACGCCGCCGAATACAAGCACATCGTGCTGGGGCTGATTTTCCTCAAATTCGTGTCCGACACCTTCCAGGCGCGGCGCGACGAGCTTACCCGCCGCTTTGCCGACGAAACCGACGACTACTTCCTGCACGACTGCGACGCCGAGCTGCTGGCCGACGAGCTGGAAGAGCGCGACTACTACCGCGAAGTGAACGTGTTCTGGGTGCCCGAAGCCGCCCGCTGGGAAGGCCTGCGCGCCGCCGCCAAGCAAGCCGATATCGGCAAGCGCATCGACGACGCACTGGCCATCATCGAGCAGGAAAACCCGCGCCTGAAAGGCATCCTCGACAAACGCTACGCCCGCGCCCCGCTGCCGGACGGCAAGCTGGGCGAGCTGGTGGACCTGGTCTCCACCATCGGCTTTGGTGAAGACCAATCCATCGCCCGCGACATCCTGGGCCAGGTGTACGAATACTTCCTCGGCCAGTTTGCCAGCGCCGAAGGCAAAAAAGGCGGCCAGTTCTACACCCCACAGTCCATCGTCAACACGCTGGTAGCGGTGCTGGACCCGCACCAGGGCAAGGTGTACGACCCGTGCTGCGGCTCCGGCGGCATGTTCGTGCAGTCGGAAAAATTCATCGAAGCGCACGGCGGCAAATTAGGGGATGTGTCCATCTACGGCCAGGAATCCAACCCCACCACCTGGCGCCTGGCCGCGATGAACCTGGCCATTCGCGGCATCGATTTCAACCTGGGCCGCGAACCGGCCGACACCTTCATCAAGAACCAGCACCCCGACCTGCGCGCCGACTTCATCCTGGCCAACCCGCCGTTCAATATCAGCGACTGGTGGCACGGCAGCCTGGAAGGCGACCCGCGCTGGGTGTACGGCACCCCGCCCGCCGGCAACGCCAACTACGCCTGGCTGCAACACATGCTGTACCACCTCAAGCCCGGCGGCCGCGCCGGCATCGTGCTGGCCAACGGCAGCATGTCTTCCAGCCAGAACAGCGAAGGCGACATCCGCCGCGCCATGGTAGAGGCCGACGTGGTGGAAGTGATGATCGCGCTGCCCGGCCAGCTGTTCTTCAACACCCAGATCCCCGCCTGCCTGTGGTTCCTGGCCAAGGGTAAAACCACGCGCCAGGGCGAAGTGTTGTTTATCGACGCGCGCAAGCTCGGCAGCATGATCAGCCGCGTGCAAGCCGAGCTGGCCGACGACGCCATTGCCCGCATCGCCGCCACCGTGCAAGCGTGGCGCGGCGCTGCTGAAGCAGCCTATGAAGACATCCCCGGCTACTGCCGCAGCGTGGGGCTAGCGGAAATCGCCGAGCACGGTTTTGTGCTGACCCCCGGCCGCTACGTGGGCGCGGAAGCCGTCGAGGACGACGACGAGGCGTTCGAGGAAAAAATGCAGGCGTTGACGCAAAGGTTGGCCGCACAGATGGCCAAGGGCGCAGAGTTGGATGAGTTGATCCGCCAGAAGCTGGGGGGGATTGGGTATGAGTGCTGAGTGGATCTCAACAACGTGGGGAGAAATCGCTAGCCTTGAGTATGGCAAGGCTATTCGCGATTATCAGGATGCCGATGGTACTTATATTGTTTATGGCACGAATGGACCAATTGGCAAACATCACACCCCACTTTGCAATTACCCAAGCGTTATCGTCGGAAGGAAAGGGGCATATCGAGGAATACACTATAGTGCGAAGCCTTTTTTTGTCATTGATACTGCCTTTTATTTAAAACCAAAGGCAAAGCTCAATACAAAATGGGCGTATTACTGCCTACTAACCTATGACATTAATGGCATGGATTCTGGCTCAGCCATTCCATCCACGAGCAGGGATGAATTCTATAAGCTACCCGTTCTTCTCCCTTCCGAAAATGAGTGCAACCAAATTGCTGAATATTTAACAGCATTCGACGACCGCATCGCCCTGCTGCGCGAAACCAACGCCACGCTAGAAGCGATGGCGCAGGCGTTGTTCAAGTCGTGGTTTGTCGATTTCGACCCTGTGCACGCTAACGCCGGCAACCGCGCCGCCACGCTCCCCGCCGAGCTGCAAGCCCTGTTCCCGTCAACTTTCATCGATACCCCCCAAGGGCCGGTGCCGGAGGGGTGGAGCTTTGTAAATTTAGGTGAACTGGTTTGCAATCAAACTACAACCTTCAAATTTTCGGGTGTCGATGAGGTTGTTTTTGTGAATACCGGTGATGTGGCTGAAGGTGTTTTTCTGCACAAGAACTATAGCCCTGTACAAGGGTTGCCAGGGCAAGCTAAAAAAGCCATTCAAAAAGATGACATTTTATTTAGTGAAATACGTCCAAAAAATAAACGCTTTGCTTATGTGAATATTGATCCTAAGGATTATGTGGTCTCGACGAAGTTCATGGTTTTGCGCGCCATTGGCGACATTGCTCCACGATATATCTATCAGATTCTTAAACAAGATGTGACGATTGATTTCTTCAATATGATTGCCGAGTCGCGCTCAGGGACATTCCCACAGATTACATTTGATTCAATTCAAAGCTACCAAGTTTTGAGACCATCGAAAGCTTGTGTCGACCTTTTTATTGATATTGTCCAGCCAATTATTGATCGAATTGATTTGACCTCCGAGCAAGCCCAAACCCTCGCCACTTTGCGCGACACCCTGCTGCCGCGCCTGATCTCCGGCCAGCTACGCCTGCCGGACGCCGAGGCGGCCTTGGCGGAGGCCGGCGTATGATGCCGTTTTTCGTAGGGTGGGTTAGGCGGAACGCCGTAACCCGCCATGCCATGCACCAAGCCAAACCACCATTTGCCCGCGTGGCGCCGGTGGGTGATGCCGCTGTGCGGCTAACCGCCCCTACACATCGCCTGATCGCAGGCACCCTACGCCTGCCGGATGCAGCTGTGGCCTTGGCGGAGGCTGGCGCATGACCCGCACGCCGCGCACAGGACTCACAGCGGCCAATGTTGGCCGCAAAGCTTTCAGCCACGCATCCGCCTTCCTGAGGCTTGCCCTGCTATACGGGTAAGCCTCTGCGAAAAAGACTGATATTACGAACGCAAATATTAAAGCCTGCAACAACCACAGAGGTTGCTTAGCGAAGACCGGGAGTTTATGGATGAGTAAAACGGTAGCGGAACGCGAAGAAATACTCGCCGATTTTGTCAAGGCGTGGCCAGTGTCAAAAATAGAATCACTGACACTTGATCAGTACATAAAGGTTGATGACAAGAGCACTTTGGCGTACTGGCTTGAGTTTGGTCTGGGGAGATTCCTGGGTTCAATCAAGGGTGGTGACTCTTCAAAGTTCGGTATTTATGAGCGAAAGGCCGAGCCCAAAGGCAGCCGATCATTTATTGGCTACGATGAGCGCTACTCTTGGAAGAAAAAGTATGGCGATTCTGCAGTGTCAGCATTTTCAAAGATCAAGGAGTGCATGCTGCACACTATTCGGGCTGCCCAGTGTGGTGAATTGGATGCTGTAGAAAGTATTGATTTTGAACCTGCATTGAAATGGAAGCTGGCTTTCTTGTATCAAAATCATCAGCAGCCATGCGTGCTTCCAATTTATCAATTGAAGATGCTAAAGAAGCTGGGGAGTGATAAGCCCTATGCCACTCATAGTGATGCATATCGTGATTTGATGTCACGCCGTGGCCAAGAGCCTGTCTTGCAATACGGTGAACGACTGTGGAGTAATGTACCGGAGGCAGAAGATGGCAACATTCTTGATGATGAGCGTGATGAACCCCTGGCAAGCGCTGATAGCTCGGGGGCAAGTTTAATGCGCCATGCCTTGAACCAGATCCTTTACGGCCCGCCTGGCACCGGCAAAACCTATGAAACCATTTACGCGGCCTTGCAGATCCTCGACCCGGCTGCGGCGGCCGCCTACAAGCAGGTGGATGGTGATAAAGCCGCCTCATCCGCACAAAGGTTGGCCGCAAGGGAAAAGCTGAAACAACGTTTTGACGAATTGAGCGCAGAACAGCGCGTGCGCTTTGTTACCTTTCACCAGAGCTTCAGCTACGAGGATTTTGTCGAGGGCTTGCGGGCGGAAACAGACGAAACAAGCGGGCAACTCCGTTACGACGTATCGGATGGCGTATTCAAGATTTTATGCCGTGATGCAAAGAGTAAGGCTGAGTTGGTGTCTGTTTTTGACCAGGCGATTGAACGGTTGCAGGAGAAATTGGATGCTGCTAACGGCAGATTGTCACTGAAGACGGTGCGAGGTAAGGCGTTTGAAGTCGCTTACGAGGGGGGGAAAACATTCCGTGTTTTCCCAAACAGTACCGAAGTGGACGACCCTTACTATGTGGCCAGCATGGATAATGTGAGGAAGCTGTTTGCCGGGGAGGCCAAAAAGGGCATGTATAACCCGTCCTACGTTGAAGGTATGCTGCGCTATTTGCAGGCGGAGTGTGGGCTGCCTGCCAAGCCTGAAGTAACTGAGTCTTCCGCCGAAGTGAAGCCCTACGTTTTGATTATCGACGAAATCAACCGTGGCAATATCTCGCGCATTTTCGGCGAGCTGATCACGCTGATCGAACCGTCCAAGCGCGCCGGGGCCGACGAGGCGCTGTCGGTGACGCTGCCGTATTCCAAAGAAACGTTCAGCGTGCCGGCTAACGTTTACATCATCGGCACCATGAACACCGCCGACCGTTCGCTGGCGGGGCTGGACCTGGCTTTGCGCCGCCGCTTCTCATTCACCGAAATGCCGCCGCAGCCCGAGCTGCTGGATCAAGTGGCGGTGGAAGGCGTCAATATCGGCCAGATGTTGCGGGTGATGAACCAGCGCATCACGGTGCTGCTGGACCGCGACCACACCATCGGCCACGCTTATTTCATGCCACTGCAAACCGAGCCAACGCTGGACATGCTGGCGGACATCTTCCGCCAGAAAATCCTGCCTCTGCTGCAGGAGTATTTCTTCGAGGACTGGGAGCGCATCCGTTGGGTGCTGAACGACCAGACCAAGCCGGATAGCGTGGCTTTCATCATCGAGGACAAGTCGCTGGATGTGTCTGGCTTGTTCGCGGGGGTGGCGGACAAGCTGCGCCAGTCGTCGCAGTGGGTGTTGAATGATCAGGCGTTTGATCAGGCGGATGCCTATCGCGGCATTGCGGCCAAGCTTGGTAAGGGTGAGGAATAGCTTGAAGCGTGAGCCGATTGTGGTGCGCGAGTACGCGCGGCTGACCACCAGCCCTTTGCCCACATCATCACTCGATGAAGCGCAGATCAGCCAGACAGCGTTTGACTGGCTGTGCCAGTTGGCCGCCGGGTTCCGGCGCAGCGGCGCGCAGCTGCTGCAGGTGGATGGCCGCCAGTGGCTGCGGCTGGACAGCCACGTGGGCGTGCTGGAAAGCCCGTGCGGGCAGGTGATCGAAATCTTGCCCAAGCATCACGACGACGGCGATTGCAGGCTGTCTTCGCGCCAGCTGCTGTGCAAGCTGATCGCCGGCTCGCTGGACCTGACATCGCGCGAGGTGGACGAGGCCGGTTTGCGGCTGTTCGACACCTCGCTGTCCGAATGGGTGATGCGCCAGTTCTTGCGGGCGCTGGAGCACTTGCTGAAGCGCGGGCTGCGCTTTGATTACCAACGCATCGAAGAAGAGCAACGTTTCTTGCGTGGCCAACTGGATGTGGTGAAGCAGATGCGCCAGCCGCCGGGGCGGCAACATTGCTTCCAGATTCGCCACGATGTGTTTCTGCCGGACCGGCCAGAAAACCGCCTGCTGCAAAGCGCGCTGACGCTGGTGTGCAAAACGGCGCAGGACGCCGATAACTGGCGCCTGGCGCACGAGCTGGCCGGCATGCTGCACGCGCTGCCCGCCAGCCGTGATATTGACGCCGACTTTCGCGCCTGGCGCAACGACAGGTTGATGGCGCATTACCAGCCCATCAAGCCGTGGTGCGAGCTGATTCTGTACCGCCAGATGCCGCAGGCGGTAGCGGGCGACTATCGCGGCATCAGCCTGCTGTTTCCGATGGAAAAGCTGTTTGAGGGCTATGTGGCGCGCTGGCTGCGTGGCCGCTTGTTGCCGGGCGCACGCCTGATTACCCAGCCCAGCCGCCATGCTTTGTGCCAGCACAATGGCGGGCGCCTGTTCCAGCTGGAACCCGATTTGCTGATCGAGCAAGGCAAGCGCCAGTGGGTACTGGATACCAAGTGGAAACGGCTGGATGAAACCGACCGCGATAAAAAGTACCAGCTGAGCCAGGCGGATTTTTACCAGTTGTTTGCCTACGGCCAGCGTTATCTGGGTGGCGAAGGTGACATGGCGCTGATCTACCCGGCGTGGCGCAGGTTTACCGAGCCGTTGCCGGTATTCGAGTTTGACCGGCAGCTAAGGCTGCACGTGCTGCCGTTTGATCTGGACAACGACACCCTGCTGCACCCGGACGGCCCGTATTTGCCTATCCATTTCGATGCACAAGGCATTTGACGGCATGGCTTTACGCTATGATGTTGGTCTTGAATTCAGGAGGAATGAAGCATGCTGCTGTTTCATTGCACCAAAGACGCCACCGATGCCTTGAGCAGCACACGCCAGGGCAAAACGCAGAGCCTGGTAGACAGCACCCCGTTGCCGGCAGACGCGCAGCCGTGGGTGTGGCAGCTGCATGCGGTGAAAATAGCGCGCCACAACGTGCTGGTGGCGATGCAGGCCGACACCCGTTTTGCCATGGTGTTCTGGGGGCTGAAAAAGGGTGATGGCGAAACGCTGCTGCGCCTGTTTTACGAGCGCCTGGCCAACCATGTGCTGTGGTTGGCCGCAGACGCTGCCGCACTGGACGAGGCAGGCAGCCAGGCCATGCTGGAACGCTTGCTGCAACAGCATGCGGGCTTCCGCTTTCACGCCGGTAGCGACCGTAGCGTGCAAACGCATATCAACGACGTGGTGCGCTGTTGCCGCGATGCCGTGGAAGACAACGGCGGCCTGCCGGATAACCGCGAACAAGCCGCCGGGTTTGACGAATTCCTGAATGGCGGCATCCGCAGCGTGAAAGGCGGTGCCTACTTTCAGCCTGCCGAAGCACTGCTGTGCGCGTGCTTGCGGGATTTTGCCGGTATGGCGGAGCCGGATATTGCCAAGGTGCAGGAACGGCTCAAGGCGCTGCGGCGGCAGGAGATGGCGCAGACCTTGTTGCAGCACGCCGAGATAGAGGGGGTGCCAGAGGATGACCCCGCCCATGCGCTGATGCTGCAGCTGCTGGAGCAGGCGCAAGGCAAGGGCCGCTTGCACTAGGCAGACGCTACGCACACTCCCTGCATTAACCATTGAATGCGCCCGTTGCGGGCCACATACCATGACCGAAGATCAACTGGAACAGGAAGCCCTGAGCTGGCTGGTGGAAACCGGCTATCGCCACGTCTATGGCCCGGCAATCGCACCGGAAGGCGAGCACGCCGAGCGTACCGATTACCGCCAGCCGCTGCTGATAGCGCGGCTACGCACCGCCATTGCGCGGCTGAACCCGCTGGTGCCGCTGGTGGCACGCGAGGACGCGCTGGCGCAGGTGATGGACTTGGGTATCCCGTCAACGTTGGCCGCCAACCGGCACTTTCATGGCCTGCTGGTCAACGGTGTGCCGGTGCAATACCAGAAAGACGGCGAGACGCGCGGCGACTTTGTGCGGCTGATCGACTGGGAAAACACCCCCGGCAGCAACGAGTTTCTGGCCATCAACCAGTACACGCTGAAAGGCCCCAAGCATGCGCGGCGGCCGGACATCATCCTGTTTGTGAACGGGCTGCCGCTGGTGCTGCTGGAGCTGAAAAACCCGGCCGATGAACACGCCGACATCTGGAAGGCGTTTGACCAGATCCAGACCTACAAGGCGCAGATACCGGACGTGTTCCAGTACAACGGGGTGCTGGTGATCTCGGACGGCAGCCAGGCACGCATGGGTTCGCTGTCGGCCAATGCCGAACGTTACATGCAGTGGCGCACCATAGACGGCCTGGCGCTCGACCCGCTGGGCCAGTTCAATGAGCTGGAAACCATGATTCGCGGCGTGTTTGCGCCCGAATATCTGCTGGATTACCTGCGCTTTTTTGTGCTGTTCGAGGACGACGCTGCGCTGGTGAAGAAGATCGCCGGCTATCACCAGTTTCATGCCGTGCGTTCGGCTATTGGCCAGGTGGTGGCGGCGTCCCGCGCCGACGTGGCTGGCAGCCGCAAAGGCAAGGGCGGGGTGGTGTGGCACACCCAGGGCAGCGGCAAAAGCATCACCATGACCTGCTTTGCAGCCCGGGTAATGCGCGAGACGGCGATGGAGAACCCCACCATCGTGGTGATCACCGACCGTAACGATCTGGACGGTCAGCTGTTTGGTGTGTTTTCGCTGGCGCAAGACCTACTGCGCGAACAGCCGGTGCAAGTGGAAACGCGGCAGGATCTGCGCGCCAAGCTGGCCGGCCGCCCATCCGGCGGCATTTTGTTTGCCACCATCCAGAAGTTTGCACCGGGGGCAGACGAAGACCGCTTTCCGCTGCTGTCCGACCGTCACAATATCGTGGTAATCGCCGACGAGGCGCACCGCACGCAGTATGGCTTCGAGGCCAAGCTGCGCGAGCGCAAACTGCCGACTGCGGCCAACGTGGTACAAGAAGCCCGTGCACCGTACCTCACCAGCAGCTACCAGGTCGGCTTTGCCCAGCACCTGCGCGATGCGCTGCCCAATGCCACCTTTGTGGCCTTTACCGGCACGCCGGTAGCCAGCGAAGACCGCGATACCCGCGCCGTGTTTGGCGACTACATCCACATCTACGACATGCAACAGGCCAAGGAAGACGGCGCCACCGTGGCCATCTACTACGAGTCGCGATTGGCCAAGCTAAGGCTGAAAGAGGACGCGCTGCCGCAGATTGACGATGAAGTGGACGAACTGGCGGAAGACGAGGAAGAAGACCAGCAATCCAGGCTGAAATCGAAGTGGGCGGCGCTGGAAAAAATCGTCGGTGCCGACCCGCGCATCCAGCAGGTAGCGGCCGACCTGGTGGCGCACTTCGAGCAGCGCCAGCAGGCACAACGCGGCAAAGCCATGGTGGTGGCGATGAGCCGCGAGATTTGCGTGCATCTGTACGATGCCATCCGTGCGTTGCGGCCAGACTGGCACGATGACGACCCGGAAAAGGGCGCCATCAAGATCGTGATGACCGGGTCTAGCAGCGACAAGGCACTGCTGCGCCCGCACGTGTACACCAAGCAAGTGAAAAAACGGCTGGAAAAGCGCTTCAAAGACCCGGCCGACCCCTTGCAGCTGGTGATTGTGCGCGATATGTGGCTTACCGGCTTTGACGCGCCGTGCGTGCATACGCTGTACGTGGACAAGCCGATGAAGGGCCATAACCTGATGCAGGCCATCGCCCGCGTCAACCGTGTGTTCCGCGACAAGCAGGGCGGGCTGGTGGTGGACTACATCGGCATTGCCAACGAACTGAAAGCGGCGCTGAGGGAATACACCGCCAGCAATGGGCGCGGCAAACCGACGGTAGATGCTGCCGAGGCCTGGGCGGTGCTGGAAGAAAAGCTGGATATCCTGCGTGGCCTGTTGCACGGCTTTGACTACAGCGATTTTGCTACCGGCGGGCACAAGCTGTTGGCCGGTGCGGCCAACCATGTATTGGGGCAAAAAGACGGCAAGAAGCGTTTTGCCGATACCGCGTTGCAGATGAGCAAGGCCTTCAGCCTGTGCTGCACGTTGGACGAGGCCAAGGCCGTACGCGAGGAGGTGGCCTTTTTGCAGGCGGTGAAGGTGCTGCTGACCAAGCGCGACATCTCGGACAAGAAACGCAGCGACGAAGAAAAAGAGCTGGCCATTCGCCAGATCATCGGCCAGGCCGTGGTGAGCGACGAGGTGGTGGACATCTTCGACGCCGTGGGCCTGGACAAGCCCAATATCGGTTTGCTGGACGATGACTTCCTGGCCGAAGTGCGTAACCTGCCCGAGAAAAACCTGGCGGTTGAGCTGCTGGAGCGGCTGCTGGAGGGTGAAATCCGCAGCAAGTTTGCCAGCAACGTCATTCAGCAGAAGAAGTTCTCCGACCTGCTGGGCAGCGTGGTAAAGCGCTATCAGAACCGCAGCATCGAAACCGCCCAGGTGATGGAAGAACTGGTCGACATGGCCAAGAAGTTCCGCGAGGCGGCCCGCCGTGGCGAGGCACTGGGGCTGGGCGAGGACGAGGTAAAGTTCTATGACGCGCTGGCTAATAATGAGGCCGCGGTACTGGAGCTGGGCGACGAAACACTGAAGAAAATTGCCCACGAACTGACAGAAAACCTGCGCGCCAATATCAGCGTGGACTGGTCGCAGCGGGAAAGCGTACGCGCCAAGCTGCGCATCATGGTCAAGCGCATCCTGCGCAAATACAAATACCCGCCGGACCAGGCCGAAGACGCCGTGCAGCTCGTGCTGCAGCAGGCCGAAGCGTTGGGCGAGGAGTGGGTGTGAGTAGGCTACGTTGTTGCAGCGGGTGGGGTAGCGGGCCTGCGGCCTAGACCGTCCAGCGCATCTTCCTGCTCAAAGGCTGGCTAGGGAAAAGCGACTGGTCGGCTTCCGGCCCTGCGTGAAAGCCCTGTAAATGTTTGACTGCTGCGCCCGCGAATTGTTGGGTTGGCATCAATCACGCAGTAGTAACGCCAGTTGTAGCTACACTGCCTTGGTGAAGAGTCTGACCTCTGCAGAAAGGGTTGTGTCGTTACACGGTGCTTTGTGGGGAACCATAAAAAAACCCCGCCTTGGCGGGGTGAAAGCGAGTGTCATGCTCAAACGGTAACTGTTATTCGCGGTACGGTCTTTTTAGGTGTTGGGGTTGGAATCTCGTACCCAAGCATGAACAGGGAAGACTCGAACTTACGCAGCGAGTCGGGCTCTTGGCACCAAGGTGCACTTGCGCGTGACAGTGCTTCATTGACGATCCAGCTGGCACGGATTTTCCACTCGGCATGGAAACGGCTGCGGTTGGCAAGCTGCTTGAAGTGCAGCAGTTCGGTGCTAGGGTTGCGGTTCATGGTGGAAGCACCAGGCGCCCACGGGAAGCAAAGCTCCTCAGGCAGCAGGATGCGGCGGCTTTCGCAGAACTGTCTCACCAGATAGCCCATGGCAGCGCCGGTGCGACCGTCGTAGATCATGATCTTGTCCCCTGCGAGGGCATACACTTTGGTAAAGCCGGCGTTCATGCGTAACTCGCCATCAAAGCGTGCCACATCCGGCTCTTCTGATTGCAGGATATCGAGCGCCTGTTTGACCTTGTTTACCAGATGGGTTTGGTTGTAGCGCGCCCAGTCGCGGTTGAGTGTGTACAGCTTGATGACTTTGCCGCCAGATCCCCACAGCAGGATGTCGTCAATGACGCTTACCAGAGCCGGGGCATTGTTGGTGGTTAGTGCTTCGCGCAGGCGTTTGCGCATGTCACTCAGCTGAACCTGATTCTCATCGAAGTAGTTGCCATTCCAGTAAAAGCGGGCGAAAGCCTGTTCCAGAGTGCTGGCAGAAAAATCCCGGTTGTAGTTGGCCGGTAGGATCTTGTCGCGCACTTTGAAGGTGTGATCGCCGAAACTTTCACCGTCCATCCAGCTGGTCAGCTGTCCGATGAAGTCTTGGACAGGCTGGCGCTGAAGATAATCTGTTTTGTTTGTTAAATTCATTCTTCAACAGGACCTTATAGCAAGGGAGCGGTAAGTAATGCTTGTACGTTTGTTCGGCCTGCGTTCTGTGATCGGGGCGAAAGTGCGCGGCTCAATTTATATTTTCTCACATTCAGATCTTTTCACAACCCTTCAAAATGCCATTGGAATTCAAATGGTGATTTTTAATGTCAAATGGAATTGATATTAAACCTATTGGTTTAAAAACATTTACTAATGCTTTTAAGTTGGAGTGTTTTTAGGCAAGAGACAGGGCACTTTTTTTTGCGGATTTTTGTTGCTTTTTGGCAACCCGCAGTACAATCCAGTACTTTCGGCTGTTTTGGAGCGGATCGGGATGAAATTCGAGCACTTGATCAAGATGTTTGACGAACTGTCACCTGCGCCAGCCATCACGCGGCGCCAGCTTTGGCAGGGCCTGGTGTTGCGGGCAGAAGATCCTTGTCGCTTTGACGAGAACATCACTGAAGCAAGAGTGTTGTCGTACGAAAATGGCAGCTTGCGCAGGGAAGTTCGCTTCGGTGAGCTGGTGGTACGCGAGCATGTAGGTTTTGTGCCTGAAAAAAGCGTGATCTACCAGACCGAGCCCAGCAACCAGTACCCCCCCAGCAAATTAGGGATGTTTATCGAAGAGCCGCAGCCGGGTAGTCTGTTCATCCGCTTTGTGTACGAGAACGATTTGCCGGAAGACGTTGTCACAAACGACACCAACGACCCTGCCTACTACGTTCCCTATTTGAAGTCGGCCTACAAGCAGGCGGACTTACTCACGGCTGAACGTATACTGGCGCTGGCACATGAAGGTGTGCTGGGGTCTGATTGACCCGAACTGTTTTTCTTGCATTTGATGAATGGACGCGAGCGAAGATGAATAAGTGGTTTGCAGCTGTGATGTTGGGGCTGGCTTGTACGCAGGCTTTGGCCGGTGCGGGTGAAGATCGCCAGCGCAGTTTCAAGAAGGTATTGCTCAGCTATGAGCCTATTGGTGTCATGTTGCGTGATGGCCCGTTTCGTAAAGACCAGTTTATCAAGCACGCCGATGCTTTGAAGCTGGTTGCACGTGAGCCGTTCAAGCTTTTTGCGCCCGGAACCATTGACGAAGTAAGCCGTGCCAAGCCGGAAATCTGGACGCAGGCGGCCAAGTGGAAGCAAGAGGAGGTCCGTTTCCTGCAAGCGGTTGATGCGTTGCAGGCTGGTGCGCGTAGCGACGATCTGGCTACGGTGAAGAACAAGTACAACGCGATTTCGCAAAGCTGCAAGAGCTGTCACGATGCGTTTCGTGGGCCCAAAAAGTAAAGCCTGACTGCCGATGCAAGAAGACCCGGCTGATTGGCCGGGTCTTTGTTTTTGCTGGCAATGCTAGGGCTCAGTCTTTGCGGAAGCTGTCGTGACAGGTTTTGCAGGTTTTCATGACGGCGCCGAACTGGGGCTTGACGTCGTCCAGACTCTTGGCGTTAGCCGCAGCCTGCTTCAATTTGGCTACTTCGGCCTTGTGGCCATCAATGGCAGCTTTGAACTCGGCTGGCTTGCTCCAGATTTCCGGCTTGGCATCAGTCTTGCCCTTGTCGCTACCTGGCGTAAAGTACTGCCACGGTTGTTGTGCCAGTTCGTCCAGATGAGCAGCCATCTTGGCAAACTCGTCTTTGTTGAATGGGGTTTCGCCCTTGATAACCTTGGACATTGGTCCGACAGTTTTCTTGTATTGCTCGAAGACATCCTTGCGGGCTGTTACCGGGTCTGCTGCCATGGCGGGCGCCATCAGGGCACAGGATAGCAGGGCAAGCATCAGTTTTTTCATCGTTTCACCTCGCTTCATGAAGACACATATTGAACGTTTGCAGCATAGCACAGTATGTCAGCGTGTTTGCTTGCCAAGGTGTTAACGCTTGTGGTTGCTTTTGTTATAAAGTAACATTTGAGAATTCTTAACGTTTGGAGGGTGCCGCATGGATCATGCCGGCTTTATCGAGGCGGCAGACCGCCATTGCCAGCAGCAGGGCGTCAAGCTGACAGCTCTGCGCCGGCAAGTGCTGGAGTTGGTGCTGGGCTATCAGGGGGTGGTAAAAGCCTACCAGGTACTGGCCGATCTGCAGCGCATGCGGGGCATAGCGGCGCCTCCGACCGTTTATCGCGCGCTGGATTTTCTGGTGGCCGCAGGCTTGTTGCACAAGGTGGATGCGCTAAACGGTTACATTGTTTGCCACCATGTTGGCTGCAGTCACGCCGGCCTGATCCTGGTGTGTGCACAGTGCGGCAAGGTAGAAGAGCTCGATGCCACCCCGACGCTTGATGTGTTGCGTCAGCAAGCCGGGCAGGCTGGTTTTGCCATCAGTGCGCAAAACCTGATGTTGACTGGCCATTGTCAGGGGTGCGCAGCATGAAAAAAACGTTGGTCAATGTCATTACCGGCTTTCTGGGCGTGGGGAAAACCACGGCGCTACGCCACATGATTGCCCACCGCCCGCAGGGTGAGAAGTGGGCCATTATCGTCAACGAGTTTGGCGAGATCGGTATCGACGGTGCGGTGCTGGACAACGGCGAGCTGCCGGTGGCCGAGATTGCAGGCGGTTGCCTGTGCTGCGTGGCCGGGCCGCAGATGACGGTGACGGTGGCCAACCTGGTTCGGCGTGAGCGCCCGGACCGGCTGATCATCGAAGCCAGCGGCCTGGCACATGCCGCCGGCTTGATCGACGAGTTACGCGCTGACCCGCTAGGCAAGGCGCTGGAAGTGGGGGCGGTAATGACGTTGGTCGACCCGCGTCAGTTCGTCAATAACGATTACTTCCGTCAGCCGCTGTACCGCGATCAGGTGATGGTGGCCGACGTGCTGCTGGCTACCAAAGGCGACCTGTGTGATGAGGCAACTCTGGCCCAGTACCGAGACAAGGCGGCCGCCCTTTTCCCGCCCAAGTCGTTGGTGGCAGATATCCGTGACGGTGCGGCCAACCCTGCGTGGCTGGACACCGAAGTGGCGGCCAAGCCGCGTTACCGCCCGGCTGTACGCAGCGACGACAAGCCGGGTTGGCAGTCGCACGGCTGGACCTTGCCGGCGGATACCGCGTTTTCCGGTGAGGCGCTAACTGCCTTTTTTGACACCCTTCCGGGCATGGTGCCGGGTCTGGTACGAGCCAAAGGCATTTTTCGCGTGCTGGACACTTGGCTGTGGCTGAACTGGACCGAAGGGCGCTGGGCGGCCAATCAGGTTGCCTGGCGTCGTGATAACCGTTTTGAACTGATTGCCGAGCAGATCGACATTTCCGCCATTGAAGCGGCGCTGCACGCCTGCATTGCCGCCGAATCCTGAGTTTGAATTACTGCATGTCCGAACATCATCACGCTGCGCATAAGCACCATGCGCATTCGCACCCCCATCCACACGGAGCTGGCGAAGACAGCCACCTGCCGCGCTGGCGCTTGCTGGCCATGCCTGCTTGGCAGCGCTTGCTGCTGGCGCTGCTGCCGCTGGCCCTGCTGTGGCTGTTGGTCGCCTGGGCGCTGGGAGGCGGCGCATGATTACGCTGCATAACCTCACAGTGTCTTACCAGCGTCATCCGGCAGTACACCATGTCAGCGGTCGTTTCATCGCCGGCACTGCCACCGCCATCTTTGGGCCAAATGGTGCTGGTAAAAGCACCTTGCTCAAGACCATCATGGGGGCCCTCAAGCCCGATAGCGGTCATGTACAGCTGCACGGCATCAGTCGGCGCGGGCTGGCCTACCTGCCGCAGCAATCCGAAATTGACCGCTCATTGCCGGTGTCGGTGATTGATCTGGTCAGTAGTGGCCATTGGCGCCATAGCGGCCTATTCGGCAGTGTTGGCCGCAAGCAGGACGAAGCCAGCTGGAACGCGCTGGTGGCGGTAGGGCTGGAAGACTTTGCCACCCGTCCTGTATCGGCCCTATCCAGCGGTCAATTTCAGCGCGTATTGTTTGCCCGCATCCTGGTACAGGATGCCCAGCTGATCTTGCTGGACGAGCCGTTCAATGCGGTGGATGCGCGTACCACGCAAGACTTGCTGCAGCTGGTAGATCGGTGGTGCCACGAGGGTCGCACCGTGGTGGCGGTACTGCATGATCAGGCTCAAGTGCACAGCCATTTTCCGCAAACCTTGCTGATGGCGCGTGAAGTGATTGCCTGGGGCGATACCGCCGAGGTGCTTACCGAGTCACGTTTGCGCAAAGCCAGTGAAACCGCTGCGCATTGGTTAGCCAAAGCCCCGCTGTGTGATGTGGATGGGAGGCCGGCGTGAGTACACTTTACGATTTGCTGCTGGCGCCATTTGCCGATTTTGCCTTCATGCGCCGCGCGCTGGCCGGCTGCCTGGCGCTGGCGTTGGGCAGCGCTCCGGTGGGGCTGTTTCTAGTCATGCGCCGCATGAGCCTGATGGGAGACGCCATGAGTCATGCCGTGTTGCCCGGCGCGGCGGTGGGGTACTTGCTGGCCGGTCTTAGCTTGCCTGCCATGAGCTTGGGCGGCTTTGCAGCCGGGGTGCTGGTGGCCATCATGGCGGGTCTGGCCACGCGTTATACAGCGGTAAAAGAAGATGCCAGCTTTGCGGCCTTTTATCTGCTGTCACTGTCGTTGGGGGTGCTGTTGGTTTCCAAGAGCGGCAGTAATGTCGATCTGATGCATCTGTTGTTCGGCTCGGTGCTGGCGGTGGATGACGCGGCGCTTTTGCTGGTGGCCGCCGTCGCCACCGTCACGTTGCTGACCATGGCGCTGGTATACCGACCGCTGTTGCTGGAGAGTCTGGATCCGGTGTTCATGCGTGCCATTGGTGCTCGTGGCGGCGTGTGGCACCTGCTGTTTCTGTTGCTGGTGGTGCTGAACCTGGTGGCAGGCTTCCAGGCGCTGGGGACGTTGATGTCGGTAGGGTTGATGATGCTGCCGGCCATCGCGTCCCGCTTGTGGGCGGTGTCGGTGGGTGGGATGTTGCTGGTGGCGTTTGCTATCGCTGCCTTGTCCGGCATTGGTGGCTTGCTGCTGTCCTATCACTACGAGCTGCCTTCCGGCCCAGCCATTATCCTGCTGGCGGGTCTGGCCTATCTGTTTTCGCTATTGCTGGCACCGCAGGGTGGCCTGTTGCCGCGCCTGGTGCGAGCGCGTCATTTCACCAACTAGGAATCGTTATGCGTAGATTGCTTGCTGCGGCACTATTGATGTCGCCCCTGTTAGCGCAGGCCAAATTACCCGTAGTTGCCAGTTTCAGTATCGTGGCCGATGTGGCGCGCGAAGTGGGTGGCGACCGCGTCGACGTCGTGTCGCTCGTGGCGCCTGATCAGGATGCCCACGTTTTCCAGCCGGCACCGGCCGATGTCAAGAAGTTGGCCGCAGCCAAGGTATTTGTTGTGAATGGCCTGGGTTTTGAGGGCTGGATGACGCGTTTGAGCAAGTCTGCCGGCTTCAAAGGGATGACGGTGACCGCCGCTGCCAAAGTCAAGCCGCTGGCCATGCCTGAGCACGACGAACACGGTCGCAAAGGCCATGATCATGGGCATGGGCACGATCACGGCAAGGTGGACCCGCATGCCTGGCATAACCCGCAGAACGTGGCCTTGTACGCTGATGCCATGGCTGAGGGCTTTACCAAGGCCGACCCGGAGGGCGCAACGTATTATCGCCAGCGTGCCCAGGCTTACAAAGTAAAACTTGGCGAGCTGGATAGTTGGGCGGCCAAGAGCCTGGCAGCGGTGCCTGCAGAACGTCGCAAAGTGCTGACCTCGCATGATGCCTTTGCCTATCTGGGTGCTCGCTATAAAGTGCGCTTCATGGCACCGCAAGGTGTAAGCACCGACGCCGAGGCGTCAGCCAAGGGCGTGGCAGCGCTGATCCGCCAGGTTAAAAAAGAGAAGGTGACCGCCGTGTTCTTCGAGAACATGGCCGATCGTCGTCTGCTGGATCAGCTTAGCCGTGAGGCCGGGGTGAAAGTGGGGGGCAAGTTGTATTCCGATGCGCTGTCCGCCGACCCTGCGGCCAACAGCTATCTGCAGTTATTCCGCAGCAATGTTAACGCGCTGCTGGCATCCATGAACTAAACAGGCTCAGCAGGTGCCAGCCACCGATGCCGCATACGGCCAGTCCGGCAAGCAGCCGCACTGGCCGTTGTTGTTTCAGGCGTTGCAAATGGCTGGCAAAACTGCCCATCAACAGCAGGTTGGGTAGGGTGCCCAGGCCAAAACTCAGCATCACCAAGGCGCCATCAGCTGCCGACTGCGACGCCAGTGCCGACAGGCTGGCGGTATACACCAGGCCGCAGGGTACCCAGCCCCACACCGCGCCCACCGCTATGCTGTGCAGCGGATGGCGTACTGGTAGAAAGCGCCGCGTCAGTGGTTGCAGTCGCTGCCATAGCGGCACGCCCAGTTTCTCGATGCGGCCAACCATATTCGATAGCCCGGCCAGGTACAGCCCCAGCAGGATCAGCAGCATATTGGCCAGCACAAACAGGCTTTGCTGCAGTGGCAGATAGCTGGTTTGTGCGAGGCCCCAGTGGCTAAGCCCGCCCAGTAAAGCGCCGATCAGCACATAGCTGGCGAGGCGTCCCAGGTTGTAACCCACCAGCAGCAAAGGGCGGCTGCCGTTGCCGGTGAGCGATATGGCCGTGACGATGCCACCACACATGCCAAGGCAATGTACGCCGCCCAGCAGGCCGGTAAGAAACAGGGATATCAGGCTGATTTCCAGCATATCGTTAAAAACAGTTCTAAAACGTAACAGGGATTGTAGCAGTCTTATTAACCAGAACCTTCCATTTTTGCGGTTAATACTCTAATTGACTATTATAAATGACTAGCAATGACATTATGATTATCTGTATTGAAATACTTGCAAAATCATGGTGATAGTCCATCTTTAGTACTAGAAAATCTCGACATTTAGTCACAAAATGAACCCCTTTCCGTGATTGGGGATGTTGTCGATGTGGAGACGTACAAGCACGGTCAATAAGTCAAAAAGCCGTGTGACGAGGGTGGGGAGGTAATAAATGAGCAAGTACATTATCGTAGAACGGCTGGGACAGTGTGCCATTGTTACCATCAATAATCCTTCGTCCAATGCTTGGACGCTGGAGTCGTTGAAGGCACTGAGCGCGGCCATGGAAACCCTGGATGCCGACAGCGCCGTGCGCAGTGTGGTGCTGACCGGTGCCGGCGACCAGTACTTTTCTGCCGGTATCGACATGAATCTGCTGGCCAAGGCCAGCCGTGAGCAGGCGGCACGCATCGTCGACGCGATGGCGCTTGCCTATAACAGCATACGCCAGTTTCGAGGCGTTACCGTGGCTGCGCTTAATGGCCTGGCACTGGGGAGCGGCTTGGAATGTGCCTTGGCTTGTGACTACATTGTCATCGAGCGAGGTGCCAAGCTCGGCATGCCGGAGGCTGTCGCCGGGCTGACGCCTGCAGCGGGTGGTACCAAAGCCTTAACCGACCGCGTCGGCGTGCCGTGGGCCAAGCGCATCATACTGGGTGGAGAGCTGGTGGACGCAGATACCGCGCTACGCATCGGCTTGGCCGAGCAAGTAGTTGATAGCGGCTTTGCCAAGATTGTTGCCATCAGTCTGGCGGGCAAGGTTGCCAACCAGTCGCGTAGTGCGGTGTTGGCGGCTCGGCGTCTGATTGAAGTCAGTCAGCAAACCACCCTGGATCGCCAGCTACTGCTGGAACGGGCAGCTTTTCTGGAGCTGATGGAAGGTGATGAGCAGCGCGAGGGCGTGGCTGCGTTACTGGCCCAGCGCAAGCCTGCTTGGCAGGACGATAACGACGACTAGGTCTTGGTGTTGTCGCTAAAGTTAAAAGCCCGCTTGCTTGGCAAGCGGGCTTTGCTTTGTAGACAGCAAGGCTGCCGGTTCAGGTATTTCAGGTGCAGCGGCGCGGTATGTTGGTACTTTGGCAAGCGCTTGGGCCGCAGCCTGAAACGCAGATGCCAGCTGCAGTCAGCTGGCATCTGCCTGTGCCTTACGGCTGTACCTTGGCTTTGGCTTTCAGGTCTTTGATCAGTGTCTCGATGCGTTCGGACTGGATGCGCTGTTCCAGCTGCGGGCGCAGGGCATCAACCGGCGGCGCGGCTTCCACTTTTACGTCGTCCAGCTTGATGATGTGGAACCCGAACTGGGTTTTGACCGGTTTGGCGGTAACCTGGCCTTTGGCCAGCTTCACCATGGCTTCGGAGAACGGTGCCACGAAAGTAGCCGGCTCGTTCCAGCCCAGGTCACCACCATTGGCTTTGCTACCCGGATCGTTAGACTTTTCCTTGGCCAGCTGCTCGAATGGCTTGCCTTTTTTCAGCGAAGCCAGCAGCGCCTGTGCTTCGGCTTCGGTTTTCACCAGAATGTGACGTGCCTTGTAGCTTTTCTTTTCCGGGAATTCGGCTTTTACCTTCTCGTACTCGGCCTTGATCTGGGCGTCGGTAATCGGGTTGGTGCGAACGTATTCCTTGATATAGCGGTTGGCTAGTGCCATCGCCTGGGCGTTTTCCATTTCGGCCTGGAAGTCAGCAGACTTGTCCATGCCTTTCTTGACAGCTTCCTGGCGCAGGATTTCAGCAGTGATCAGCTGGTCGGTGATCATCTCTTTCATTTGCGGGTTGGCTGGCTGGCCTTGGGCTTCCATCATGCGCACGATGGCATCGATGCGCTGCTGGCTAATGGCAACGCCGTTAACGGAGGGTGTGGCAACAGCGACAGTACCCACGGTCAGCAGGGCAGCGGCGATCAGGGTTTGCTTGAAGCGAATTTTCATCAGAATGTTCCGGTCGGGTTACTGGATGGTGGCCTTCTGGCGCAGGTCGAGTACTGCGTCACGGATAGCCTTTTCCTGAAGTTCCTGCGCAATGCGCGCCTTGACCGCTTCTAGCGGTGCCGGTTGGGCAGCACGGATGTCTTCAACTTTGAAAATGTGCCAGCCCAGCTGCGATTGCAGCGGCTTGGCGCTGATCTGTCCTTTCGGAATGGCTTTCAGCGCTTCGGCTAATGGTGGCTCCATGGCCGCCAAGTTACCCCAGCCCATGTCGCCGCCACGTGCTTTGCTGGCGTTATCCAGTGATTGGGTCTTGGCCATCTGGTCAAACTTGGCACCCTTCTTCAGCGCGGCGATGGCTTTGTTGGCAGCATCTTCGCTGGGCAGTACGATTTGACGGACGGATACCTCGTTGACGCCTTTGAACTGTGCACTGTAGCGGTCGTATTCTGCCTTGATATCAGCGTCGCTCACCGGGCGATTTTTGGCGGCAGCCTCAAAGAATGCTTGTTGCAGCAGCTCTTTGCGCGCCTCTTCCAGGCGTTGGGTGAAGTTGGCAGCCTTGTCCAGGCCAGCTTTCTGTGCGGCTTGCAACACCAGTTCGCGGTTGATCAGGCGCTGGCGCACGTCTTCGCGCAGAGCCGGGGTGTCTTGCACGCGGCCACCGTTGGCGGACAAAATTTGGCTTACCGCTTGGTCGAGTACGCTCTGATCAATAGCAGTGCCATTAACAGTAGCGATGGGTGCGGCCATGGCGCCATGGGTTGCCGCCAGCAGCAGGGCTGCGGCCAACGTTTTGTGAAGTGTGTTCATGAGTTTAGAATTCGTCCGGTGTAAAGGTGCGCATGGCAAGGGCATGGATGCCTTGCTGCATCAGGTCGCCCAGTGCTTCGTAAACCATGCGTTGTCGCTGTATGCGGGTTTTGCCGGCAAAGGCGGTCGAAACGATAACGACATCAAAATGACTGCCATCACGGGCACCGGCATGCCCGGCATGGGCGGCGCTATCGTCATGAATGTCCAGGTGGCTGGGGGCAAGCACCGACAGCCGCTGGCGGATGCTGTCGCTCAAACTCATGCTGGTAGCACTTTGCGGAAGGGCTTAACGGCGACGCTGGCGTAGACGCCTGCAGCGACGTAGGGGTCGGCATCCGCCCAAGTCTGCGCCTGTTCCAAGCTTGCAAACTCGGCCACGATAAGGCTACCGCTGAAGCCAGCCGATCCAGGGTCGATGCTGTCTATGGCGGGGAAGGGGCCGGCCAGTACCAGCCGGCCTTCGGCTTGCAGGGCTTGCAGCCGCTCAAGGTGAGCCGGGCGGGCGGCCAGGCGCTTGTCCAGCGACCCGGCTACATCTTGGCCGGTGATGGCGTACAGCATCAATGGGTCTCCTCGATATACTTTGACAGATAGATACTTTGGGCCACTACAAAAGCAATCATCAGGCCGAAACCGCCGAACAGCTTGAAGTTGACCCATATTGCCTCGCTAAAACGGTAGGCAACAAACAGGTTGATGGCGCCCAAGGCGGCAAAAAAAGCTGCCCAGGCGTAATTCAGTCGTGCCCATACCGCTTCGGGTAGCGACAGCTGGCTACCCATCAGAGTTTTCATGCCAAACCTGCCGCTGAACTGACCGGCAAGCAGACCGCCGCCCATCAGCCAGTACAATACGGTGGGTTTCCACATGATGAAGTGCTTGTCGTGCAATAGCAGGGTGGCACCACCCATGACGACGATCAGACCCAAGCTTACCCATTGCATGGTTTCTACTTTGCGGTAGCGAAGCCAGGTGAGCAATACCATGGCGATAGTGGCCGCAATGGCAATGCCGGTAGCAAGAAACATGTCCTTGGTAAGCCAGTAGCAGGCAAAAAACAGCAGGACCGGGAACAGGTCGGATAAGAATTTCATGTGCAGAATTATGGGGGCAGGGGGCATGCAAAACAAGTGTGACAGCGCCGGTCCGGCTTTGTTCAAATCAGCATGCACCTGGTGGCTGCAGCAGCGGCAAGGACTATGTGCGGCATTTAGGTCACACTTTGCGCGTATCTTGCCCCGGGTATCCACATTGAAGCCTCTGAATGCCAACACAATTTTTCACTGGCTAGGCTACCAAAGTGATTCCGGGGGCCAAAACCGGGTGCAAAGCGATGGCTGCGCGTTATCATGACGTATTGTGTTCTATGAATGTCATCGCGCCGGAGACTGAATGATGGCCCACGAAAAGTACCGCCTGGTTACACGAAGCGATTTTGATGGTTTGGTTTGTGCTGTCTTGTTGAACGAGCTGGATCTGATAGACGAGATCAAGTTTGTCCACCCCAAGGACATGCAAGATGGCAAGGTTGATATCAGTGATCGTGACATCACGACCAATCTGCCTTATGTGCCTGGTGCGCATTTGGCATTTGATCACCATTTTTCCGAAACACTGCGCAACGAAGGCGGGCGCAGTAACCATGTGATTGACCCCGACGCGCCTTCTGCGGCACGTGTGGTGTACAACTATTACGGTGGCAAAGCGCGGTTTCCCGATGTGGCCGAGGACATGATGGCTGCGGTGGACAAGGCAGATGCCGCGCAGTTTACCCAGGATGAAATCCTGAATCCGCGTGGCTGGGTATTGCTCAATTACCTGATGGATGCCCGTACCGGTCTGGGCCGCTTCCGTGAATTCCGCATCAGCAATTACACCCTGATGATGGATCTGATCAAGTACTGCCGTCATCACAGCATTGATGAGATTCTGGCTTTGCCAGATGTAAAAGAGCGTGTAGATCTGTACTTCGAGCACGAGGCCAAAGCCCGCGAACAGATCGAACGCTGCGCCACCGTGCACGGCAATCTGGTCGTGCTGGACTTGCGCGAAGAAGACCTTATCCACCCGATCAACCGCTTTGCCATCTATGCCATGTACCCGCAGACCAATATCTCTATCCACGTGCTGTGGGGTCTGAACCGCCAGAACACGGTGTTTGCCACGGGTAAGTCCATTATCGACCGCAGTAGCAAGACCAATGTCGGTGCGCTGATGCTGGAGTACGGCGGGGGCGGTCACGAGGCTGCCGGTACCTGCCAGGTGGAAAACGAGCAGGCCATGGCGGTACTGGACGCGCTGATCAAGCGCATCAATGCGGATGGTTGAGCAAGTCCGCCAGTAATGCTTGAGCGGCCAACAGGTCCTGGCATACCGCCAGGGCCTGTTTTGCTATCTGCGGGGGTGCTGGTGCCATGTCCGGCACGATGATCACCCTCATGCCGGCTGCCAGCGCGGCTTGTGCGCCGTAAGGCGAATCCTCCAGCACAATACACGCTGTTGGTGGCACTTCTAGCAACGCTGCTGCTTTCAGGTAGACATCTGGCGCTGGTTTGCTGTGTGCGACTTCGTCCCCGCACACGCTGTGACGGAAATAGGGCGCCAGCCCGCTGCGTGATAGCTTGATATCGGCCAGCTGGCGCTGGGTGGCCGTAGCCACGGCACGCGGTACCTGCCGGGCCTCGCACCATTGCAGTAGTGACTCGATGCCGGGTTTGAGCGGGATGGGCGCTTCGTACAAGGCGCGGTGATAAAGTTGACGTGCCGCCTGCAGCAGATCGCGGGTATCGAGGGCGGGGAGTACTTGTTGCAGGTAGTCGGCGCAGCGGTCGCTGGCAAGGCCTACCATGCCTGCCAATACGGTTTCTGGCAGCGTGATGCCCAACTTTTCCCCTGCCTGCCGCCAGGCTTGTGCCGACAGTGCTTCGGTATCGATCATCAGGCCGTCCATATCGAACAGCAGTGCAGCAAACGCCTGATTGTGCATGGCATCATCCTTTGTTGGAGGGCGTTCAGCATACTGCAGGCGTGTTACCTTGTGTATCGCGAATCAACAAGAAGAGCGGAGAGCTTGTATGGCGTATTCGATATTGGTTGCCAATCCTAAAGGGGGGAGCGGCAAGTCGACTTTTTCCACCAATCTGGCTGGTTTCTATGCTGCGCAAGGCACCCGCATCATGCTGGGCGATGTGGATCGGCAGCAGTCATCCCTGTCTTGGCTGGCGTGTCGCGATCAGTCGCTGCCGCCGATATCGGGCTGGAAAGTGGTTGCCGGCGAACCCGCACGCCCGCCAAAGGGCACTCAGGTCATCGTGCTGGATAGCCCAGCTGGCTTGCGCGGCAAGAAGCTAGCCAGTTTGGTGGCGCAGGTAGATCGCGTGATCGTACCAATACAGCCATCACCATTCGATATCTGGGCCAGTCGTGACTTTTTCGAGGTGTTGCTGCAAGAGAAGGCTGTGCGCAAGCAGAAGGCTTTTGTCGGTGTCGTTGGCATGCGCATCGACCCGCGTACCAAGTCGGCGCGTGATCTGCAGCAGTTTCTGGACGGCTTGGATGTGCCGGTGATCGGTCACGTGCGCAGCAGTCAGTTGTATGTACAAGCTGCGGCGCAGGGCATGACCCTGTTCGATCTGCCCGCATCGCGTACCCAGCGTGAGCGTGATGCGTGGCAAAGCATTCTGGCGTGGCTGGATAATTAAGCTGGTAGATTGTGCGATAATGGTTGACAGTAATAAATCGGTGCTGTACATTTGAATCGTTTGTGCGCGCCTTTCGTCGACTTGATGTCGAAAGCAAGCGCAGGGATAAATGCAAGCGGAAGCCAGTGGCTTCCGCTTTTATTTTTGGGGCCCCCAGTTTTATGTCGCTATCCGGAACGGCGGCATGCCAACCCCATTAATGGAGCGCATCATGCACAAAACCGAATTGAATTATGGCGACGTTTATCTGGTGCCTAAAAAGACCATTGTCGATAGCCGTAAAGAATGCGATACCTCGGTGCAGTTTGGCCCGCGTCGTTTCGACATGCCGCTGTACGCGTCCAATATGAAAAGCGTGGTGGATGCTGAAACCTGCGAGTATTTTGCGCGCCGTGGCTGGTTTTACACCATGCACCGTTTTAATGTCGACACGGTAGCTTTTGTAGCAGACATGCAGCAAAAAGGTTTGTTTGCATCGATCAGCATTGGTGTCAATGACGATACGCTGCAACAGTTGGCCGCACTGAAGGCTGCCGGCCTGACGCCAGAGTACATCACGCTAGATATTGCTAACGCTTGGTGTGTGAAAGCTGAGCGCATGATCAAGCACGTCAAGGCCGAGTTTCCGGATAGCTTCCTGATCGGCGGCAATATTGCCACCGCTGAAGCGGCGCGCGATCTGGAAGCCTGGGGCTGCGACGCCATCAAGGCCGGCATTGCCGGTGGCCGTGTCTGCATTACCAAGAACAAGACCGGCTTCCACCGCCCCATGGTGTCCACGGTGCGTGATTGCGCCGCTGTGGTGAAGGTGCCGGTGATCGCTGACGGTGGCATTGTCGAGCACGGTGACGTGGCCAAGGCACTCGCCTGCGGTGCCAGCATGGTGATGGCTGGCTCGCTGTTTGCCGGCTATGACGAGTCTGCTGGTGAAATTGTTGAAATCAACGGCAAGCATTTCAAGAAATATTTCGGTAGTGCCTCGCAATTCAACAAGGGCGAATACAAGAACGTGGAAGGTAAAAAGATTCTGGTTGAATACAAAGGCAGTATGGGCCGAGTGCTGCTGGAGCTGAAAGAAGATTTGCAGTCCTCCATCAGTTACGCCGGTGGCAAGGATATTGCTGCCTTGCGTGATGTGGAAATGATTGTCGTCGCACGTTAAGCCGCTGTGCGGCCAACTTGTGGCTTGGCTGCACGCCATGCAAAAGCCCACTGCCTTCAAGGTGGTGGGCTTTTCTTATTGGGCTGTTGCGGCGAAAATCAGGCTCGGGTGTGAATGAATTCGCTCTTGAAATAATAACCTTGTACCCAGTCGACACCTAATTCTCGTGCCAGTGCCAGATCTGCGGCAGTTTCAATACCTTCCAGTATTGTTGTGCGCTTTTCTTGGCGAGCATAATCGAGCAGCATGCACAACATGCGCTTTTGTGCCGGTTGGTGCATGGCGCGAAGCCAAGCACGGTCAAACTTGAAGATGTCCACGCTGCACAGAATTGGCAACGACAGCATGGTGCCGTTACCACCGATATCGTCAAGCGCCGTCTTGATGCCCATGCCGGCAAGGCAAGACGCCAGCCACAGGCTGCGTCTGGCTTCCTGAATGCTTGCATTCTCGATAATCTCGACCACCATTCTATTAGGCTGATCCAGCAAGCGTAGTACCGGGTGTTGCTCCGGCGAGGCTTCGTTGTCGATCACGTCCGGGTCCAGGTTCAAGAACAGCAGGCCATCAGCCGGTGCGTTGGCAATCTGCCAGCGTTTGCTAAGCTGCTCGGCTTGAACCAGCGTGATGGGGGAGGCGTGCAGCGCTGCGAATACGTCTTGCGGGGCGACTGCTTGTTGCTTGTCATCGTAAAACCTGGCCAAGGCCTCATGTCCAACCGTTTGTAGCGTATGGACATGCTTGATGGGTTGGTATTCTGCGCCAATGCGCTGCTGTTCGAGGATGTCCAGCAGGGTATGGGTGCTGATAGGGTGTGCTTGGTGGTTCATTTAATTTGATAGTGATTCTTGTTCTTGAAATGTACTGCTTTTCTTTGATCCTGGGAAGTCAGTATCAATATAATCAACTCTTATTTCATTAGCGTTTGCTTATGAATGCTAGAATCTGCCGACGACACAACGCGAGCCTGACATGAAGATCAACAACCCGGTCACCCAGAATGAGCTGTTTCTTGACCCTCAGCGCCCGATTGTCACCAAGACAGATCTGAAGGGTGCGATTACGTATGCCAATCGCGCCTTCATTGAAATCAGTGGCTTTGAGGAGCACGAATTATTGGGCGCCAACCATAACATCGTGCGCCATCCTGATATGCCGCCGCAGGCATTTGCCGATTTGTGGGATACCGTCAAGGCTGGCAAACCTTGGCGTGGCCTGGTCAAGAATCGCGCCAAGAACGGTGACTTCTATTGGGTGGAGGCTTATGTGACTCCGATCCGGGTACAAGGGCAGCTGCAAGGTTATATCTCGGTACGAAGCGCGCCACAGCGTGCCGACGTGGCAGCTGCCGAGACCTTGTACCAGCGTGTGCGTGCCGGCCAGGCGCGTCTGCCATCTACGCTACAGGCGTATGCCGCACGCAAAGACAGTGGCCGTATTGGTTTTGCCTTGACTGGCGTGTTTGTCGGCGTGCTGTTCGCTGGGGGCGCGGTGCCTGGACTGGAGGATGGCTGGCGTTTGTTGCTGGCCGTGCTTGGCGTGGCAGGCCTGGGGCTCACTTCCTTCTGGTGGCGTCGTAGCGAGGCGCAGGGTCAGGCACTCATTCACCGTGGTCTGCGTGCCCTGGGCGAAGGCCGGCTGGATCAGCCGCTGCGTGCCGAGCTGGGGGGGCAGATCGGCCGCATGACCGATAGCCTGGAGGCATTGCGCTTGCAATTGCGCGCGTTGGTGGCGGATACCTTGGCTGCCAGTGCAGATACCCATCAGCAGGCTGCCCGTTTGGGTGAAGAGATGGCCGGGCTGGTAGGCCGTGCTCATGAGCAGGGTAGTGGTCTGAACCATATCAGCAGCTCGATGATGGCGATCAGCGAAACGGTTGGCCGCATTGTGGCCATGACCGATCAGTGTGTGGAAGGCGCTGAGGCCACCCGCCGTGCTGCGACAGATGGCGAAGGCGTGATGAAGCTGGCGGAGCAGGCTGCAGGGCAGGCGGTGCAAGTTGTTAGCGATTCGAAAAACCAGCTCGGAGAGTTGTCGGCGGCGATTGCGCAGATCAAGGGCATGACCGACCTGATTCACGAAATTGCCGACCAGACCAATCTGCTGGCGCTGAATGCGGCCATCGAATCGGCACGAGCCGGCGAGACCGGGCGAGGCTTTGCCGTTGTGGCCGACGAGGTGCGCAAGCTGGCTGAGCGTACTGCACAAACCACCGAGCGCATCACGGCACTGGTGCAGGATATTGTCAGCATTACGGATAGCGTGGCGGGCAAGATGGATTTGTCAGCAGCCGAGGTTGGCCGCGTCAGTGACGAGATCCGCCAGTCCGCCAGCCACTTGCAAAGCCTGCTGCGGGTGGCAGACGAAGCGCGTGACTTTGCGCTGGGTTTGTCGTCGCAAATGAATAGCCAGTCGGCGTCGGTACACCATGTGGCGGCGTCGGTGGAGCAGTTGGCCGCATTAGGTGAACAGAACGTCAATTCGGCGCGTTTTGTGCACGCTAGCGCACAAAAGCTGGAAGACACTGCCAGCGACATGGACAAGCTCACCCGCGATTTCCGGCGGGAAGGCTGATCCAGCGTGCAGTGCTCAACAAAAACGGCGCCGATAGGCGCCGTTTTTTCGGCCAGTGGCTGTTTACAAGTGCAAGGCCCCGATCAGATCGGCTTCCAGTGCCAGCAAGGCCTTGTCATCGGATAGCCGAGGCGATGATAGCAGGAAGGAGTCCTCGACCCGACCGCCTAGCGTCATGATCTTGGCGGAATCCACGCTGACCTGATAGTCGGACAGTACTTTGGCAATGCGTGCCAGCAGACCGGGGTTGTCGCCTGCCACGATGGACAGCACAAAGTGCTTGCCCTTGTCGTCGGGGCGGATCAGCACCTGTGGCTTTACCGGGAAGTTTTTCTGGTGGCGATTAAGCCGGCCTTTGGCGGGCAGGCTGATCGGATCTTGCCGCTGCAGGGTGGCGGCCAGTTCGAACTCGATGAAGTTGATCAGGTCGCGGTAGTTGCCCTCGTGGTGCTCTGGCAGGAATACATGGAAGGTATCCAGTGCGTAGCCATGGCGCGTGGTGTAGATCTTGGCGTCAGCAATGCTGTAGTTATGACGACCCAGGAATGCGCACAGGCGGGCAAACAAATCCGGCTGATCCGGCGTATAGACCAGTAGCTGCAGGCCTTCTTTGTCTTCCGATAGCCGGGCACGGACCACCGGTTCCTGGGTGTCGACCAGGCGCGCCAGCATGCGCGTGTGCCAGGCGATTTCTTTGGCTTCATGGCGCAGAAAATAGACGGTTTCCAGTTTTTGCCAGAAAGCTTGTTCTGCACCTTGCGGCATGATGTGCAGCCGCATCAGGCGCAGCGCAGCCTGCTTGCGTTCTTCTAGCTCGGAGTTCACATCAATGTGGCCACCGCGCTTCAGTGCACGCTGGGTGGCGTAGAACAGGTCTTCCAGCAGCTTGGCTTTCCACGCATTCCATACCTTGGGGCTGGTGCCGCGGATGTCGGCTACCGTCAGGATGTACAGTGCGGCCAACCTTCTGGGGGTGCCGACCAGCTCGGCAAAGTACTGGATGGTGTCCGGGTCGTAGATGTCCTGCTTCTGTGCCACGCTGGACATGGTGAGGTGCTGTTGTACCAGCCAGACCACCAGTTCGCGGTCTTCGTCATTAATGCCGTGGTTATCGCAGAATTGTGCCGCGTCCGCCATGCCCAGTTCGGAGTGGTCGCCACCGCGGCCCTTGGCAATGTCATGCAGCAGGGCGGCCACGTATAGCAGCTCGGGGCGGTCGAACTCGTGTATCAGCCGTGATAGCAGCGGGTACTCATGGTTAAAGGCGGGGATGGCAAAACGGCGCAGGTTGCGTACTACCATCAGGATATGCTCGTCCACGGTGTAGACGTGGAACAGGTCGTGCTGCATCTGGCCCATGATGCGGCCGAAAGCCGGCAGGTACTTGCCCAGTACGCCGTACAGGTTCATGCGGCGCAGGGTGCGCGTCAGGCCACCGCCGGCGCGGAACAGCTGGATGAACAGCTCACGGTTAACCGGGTCGCGGCGGAAGCGGTCGTTGATCTGGCGGCGCGCGTGCCACAAACCGCGCAGCGTGCGCGGCGCCATGCCACCCAGCTCGTGCTGTTGCAGATGCAGGAAAGCACGCAGGATGGTGGAAGGTTCGCGCTCGAATACCTGGCTGTCGTAGATGCCCAGCAGACCGTTGACGCTATAGAAGTGTTCGTCCAGCTGTTGCGTAATACGCGGTACGTCACATACCAGCCGGGCACGCAGGTTGGGGAGCAGGATGCCGTTAAGCTGGCTGACATTCTTGGCCGATTTGTAAAAACGCTGCATCAGCTGCTCGCTGGCGCGCTTGGCCTTGTCGTCTTCCAGGCCGCTCATGGTAGCAACCTGTTGCTGAAGATCGAAAATCAGCCGGTCTTCACGGCGGCGGGCCGCCAGGTGCAGGTCAATGCGGATCTGCTCCAGCTGGCGCTCGCTGTAGTGGATCAGACGCGCTTCGGAGGCGGTCAGAATCTCGTTGGCCGCCAGGCTATCCCAATTCTGGCCAAGGCCAATGGCCTTACTGATCCACAGGATGGTGTGCAAGTCGCGCAGGCCGCCCGGGCTTTCCTTGACGTTGGGTTCCAGGTTGCTGGTGACGCCAAAATGTTTGTTGTGGCGTTGCTGTTGCTCCAGCAGTTTCCCTTCCAGAAAGCGTAGTGGGTCGCGGTGCTTTTCTACTGACTGGTTCAGCTGGTGGTATAGCGTGATATTGCCGGCAAGCAGGCGGTTTTCCAGCAAGGTGGTTTCCACCGTGATGTCCTGGCTGGCTTCGCTCATGCACTCTTTGATGGTGCGTACGCTATGGCCCACCTCCAGCCCGATGTCCCACATGACGCCGATAAAGTTTTCTACCGCGCCAGACAAATGATGCGAGGTGGCCTCTGGCAGCAATAGCAGCAAGTCGATATCGGAATGAGGGAAAAGTTGGCCGCGGCCATAGCCGCCGACTGCCAGCAGTGCGGCGCGTTGGCCCAAACCCAGTACTTCCCACACCGAGCGGATGGTGCTGTCCACCAGATGGCCGTGCTTGATCAGGTACTGGCGGGCGTTACGGTTCTGGCGGTACTCCTGTGCCAGAGCGTCACGGCCTTGTTGCAGGGTTTGCCGCCAGCGGCGGGTAAGCTGAACCTGATCCTGGTTACTCATCGTCTTTCCTGTCTGGCTATGGCAGTCAAGCCTGCCACCAGAAACAGCATGGTTGGCAGGGTGGCCGAAATAATCGGGTTCCAGTTATACAGCAAGCCTAAATGCCCAAACAGGCGGTTGCTGAAGTGGAACGCAATGCCCAGGCAGATGCCGGCAAACAGCTTGATACCCAGGTCGTTATGGCGGCCGGAAACCGGCGTAAACGCGAGCGCTACCATCACCATCGAAATGCACGCCAGCGGGTAGAACAGTTTGCTCCACAGGGCTATTTCGTAGCGTTGCGTCTTCTGATTATTGTTATGCAGGTGTTCGATATAAGTCATCAGGTCGAGCGCTGACATCTGCTCGGGCACCACCAGCAGTACCGACAGGATGTCCGGCTGAATGACCGAATGCCAGACCTGTTGGTTCAGCCGTTGTACCCTGACCTGGTCGGACAGGATTTCAGACTGTCTGACGCCGCTGAGCAGCCAGCTCTTGCTTTGCGGCTGATACTGCGCACGTTCTGCGTGCCGGCTCATCACCAGTCGGTAGTCTTGGTCGTAGGTATAAATGCGTACCCCAAGCAGTGTGTTGTCGGGCAGCATTTCACCAACGTTGATGAAGTGATTGTCGTCCTTCACCCACAGCCCGGAGCGGAATTCTTGGGCTACCAGTGAATGTGTAGCCTGAAGTTTTATTGTTTCGGCATTTTTTTCTGCCAGCGGTGCACCAAACTCGCCCAGCAGCAAGGCAAGAATGGCTGTGATGATGCCGAACAGCAGCTTGATGCGGGCAATCTGGCCCAGCGAGACGCCAGCTGTACGAATAGCGGTGTACTCCGAGGTACTGGACAGCTGCGACATGGCAACCATGGCACCAATCAACACCGCCAGTGGCATTAATTCATAAGCGTGGCCGGGTGCTTGCAACAAGGTATAGATCAGCAAAGTGCCGGAATCGAAGTTGCCTTTGCCGATATTGGGTAGCTCGCGAACGGCATCAAAGAAACCGTACAGGCCCAGCAGGCAAGCCAGGGTGAACAGGGTAGTGCTGGTGAAGCGGCCCAGCAGGTACTGGCGCAGCAAGCTCATGCGGCTTTCCTCCGCAGCAAACGTTTCATACGGATAAGCCAAGGTTCAGCAGGTCGGTTGCGATAGAAAAGCAGTGCAGCAGCCAAGCCCAGCATCAACAGGTGAGCCGGTGCGATGGCCAGCGCACTGCCCAGTTTGCCGCTGGCAATGCCGTCACGCAGCAGCCACAGCAGATTCTGGTACAGCAAGTAGGCCCCCAGCGCAAACACCAGGTTGTATGCATGGCCGGCACGGGGATTGAAGTAGCTGAGCGGCACCGCCAGCAAAGCCAGTACCAGTGCGCATATCGGCAGCGACAGCCGCCACGCCAATTCGGCCTTGTCTGCTGGGTCGCTGCTGCCCAGTAGCGCCAAGGTTGACCGTGTCTCGCTATTGACTTCCGGCTGCACCAGCCGGGCAACCTCCGTGACTTTGAGTGTGTAGCGCTCGAATTCGGCTACTTCAAAGGCGCCGGAGCCGGGCTCGCCGGTATAGCGGCGGCCGTTCTTCAGTATCAGTACCCGGTTACCATCCTTGTCGGTGCTCACTTGCCCCTCTCTGGCAAAGATGGACGATACCTCGCCGGCGCGCGTGGTTTGCACAAACACATTACGGGTGGCGCCGCTGAGAACCGAGTAGCTTTCGATGAAGTAAACGCGGTCGCTACTGCGCGATTCCTTGAATACGCCTGGTGCCAGCGCGGTCATTTCTTCGCGCTGCTTCAGTGTTTCGGCGTACTCCTTGCTGCGCTGCACGGCCCATGGTTCGACCACAGTCGTACCGACAGCAATCAATAGTGATAGTGGCAGGGCAAAGCGCAGTACTGGCCATAACCAGTCAGCCAGCGATTTGCCACTGGCCATCCAGACAGCCATTTCGTGCTCGCGCCACATGCGGGTCAGGGTGACAATGACGCTGACGAAGATGGTGAGAATCATCAGAACCGGAAAAAAACCGATTGACCAGAAACCCACCATGGCAAAAACGGCATCACTGGCAATGCGGCCTTGCGCGGCGCGGCCCAGTAAATTGATGGTCTGCGTGCTCAGCAGAATGGCGAACAAAATGAAAAAAACCCCGATACTGGTATAAGTCAGCTCGCGGGTAAGGCTTTTCTGAAAAAGCATAAAACAGGCCCGTTTTTGACAATTCGTCAAAAGGATAGTGATAATTGGAAAGGTTAACCTGAATGGTTGTCGGCCAGAAAATCAAGGCTTGCCGGCCGCGTGCCGGAGGGCCAAAAGCCCGCCGGATAGTCTGTCTTGATGTAGCAAACACACATGGTGGAGCGTTTCATGGAGTTTAACATTAAAAGCGGAAGCCCGGAAAAACAGCGCGTCGCCTGCGTTGTGGTCGGAGTGTACGAAACCCGCAAACTATCCTTTGCTGCCGACCTGCTCGACCGCATTTCCAACGGTTTCATTAGCGACGTGCTCAAGCGCGGCGACATGGACGGCAAGCTCGGCACCACCCTGGTGTTGCACTCTGTGCCGCACACCCTGTGTGATCGCGTGATGTTGGTTGGCCTGGGCAAAGAGCGCGATTTCCGCGCCAAAGAATACCGTGAAGCCATTCGCGCATCGGTGAAGGCGCTGGCAGCAACCCAGTCTAACGAAGTGGTCAGCTATTTGTCCGAACTGCACGTCAAGAAGCACGATGTAGAGTGGATGGTAGAGCAAGCTACGGTGGTGACGCTGGACGCCCTGTACCGTTTCGACAAATTCAAGTCGCGCCAGGACGATGTGCGCGAGCCCCGCAAGATGACTTTGGCCGTACCCCGCCGCAGCGACCTGACCGATGGTGAGCGCGGCTTGTCGCGTGGCCAGGCTATTGCTGCCGGCATGAAGATGGCCAAAGACCTGGCCAACGCTCCCGGTAATGTCTGCACTCCCAGCTATCTTGCTGACGCCGCCCGAGACATGGCGCAAGCGTTTGGTGCCGATGCCGAAGTGATGGGGCCGCAGCAGCTGGACGAGCTGAAAATGCACTCCTTCCTTGCCGTGGCCAAGGGTAGTGATGAAGAGCCGCGTTTCGTGGTGCTGAAGCACTTTGGTGCGAAGGACAAGAATGACCGCCCGATTGTCCTGGTGGGCAAAGGGCTAACCTTTGACTCGGGTGGTATCTCGCTGAAGCCCGGCGAAGGCATGGACGAGATGAAATACGACATGGGCGGTGCTGCCGCTGTACTTGGCGCCTTCCGTGCTGCGGTAGAAATGAAGCTGCCGCTGAACCTGATTTGTGTTGTCGCCAGCTGCGAAAACATGCCGTCCGGTCGTGCCGTAAAGCCTGGCGATATCCTTACCTCGATGTCTGGCCAGACCATCGAAGTGCTGAATACCGATGCTGAAGGCCGCCTGGTGCTGTGCGATGCACTTACTTATGTCGAGCGTTTCAACCCGGCCACCGTGGTAGACGTAGCCACCCTCACCGGTGCCTGCGTTATTGCACTGGGGCATGTTGCTACCGGTCTTTACAGTAACCAGGACAGCTTGGCCAAGGAGTTGTGGGCGGCCGGGGAGGAAGTCGGTGACCGCGCGTGGCATATGCCGCTGTGGGACGAATACCAAGAGCTGCTGAAGAGCCCGTTTGCCGACATGGCCAACATCGGTGGTCGTGCCGGTGGCAGTATTAGCGCTGCCTGCTTCCTGTCGCGCTTTGCCAAGGCTTACGACTGGGCGCACCTGGATATTGCCGGCACAGCATGGCGCAGTGGCAAAGACAAAGGGGCCACCGGTCGTCCGGTGCCGATGCTGGTGCAGTTCCTGCAGGACCGTGCCGATATCGCACTGGGCAATGTGGTGCGTCGTGGCCGCCCGCGTCGTGAAGTGGTTGAAGTGGCAGACGATGACGCGGATTGATTTTTACACCGGGGTTGGCAACGTGCAGGCATTTGCCTGTCGTGCCGCCCAGACGGTATACCGCAAGCAAGAACGGCTGCTCGTCGTGCTTGCTGACGACCAGGCGCTCGAAGCTTTCAGCCGGGCGCTTTGGTCTTTTGGTGAGGGCAGCTTCATTGCCCATAGTCGCTGGGATGCCAAAGAAGCCAGCGCCTCGCGCATCTGGTTGGCAACGCACTTTGACGTGCCGGCAGCCCCGACTGTAATGTTGAACCTGGGTGAGGCGCAGGCAGAAGACCCCTCGCGCTTTGCCCGCATATTGGAAGTCGTCAGTCAGGACGAAGCCGCCAAGGCTGTGGCGCGGCAGCGTTATCGCCGCTATCTCGACCTGGGCTTCGAAATTCAACATCACGACATGAGTGATGCAGCATGACAAATCCCTCTCCCGATAATGACTGGAACGCACTGGACCTGCCGGTGCTGACTGATGTGGTCGACGTTGATCCGCCAACGATTGATGTGCCTGTGTACGATTTTACCGCTGAGCTGGATGCCCTGGCCCAAGCGGTTCCCGCCGATGCCACGCCTGAGCTGGTACTGCCGCCAGAGCTTTCGCTGGACGATGTACTAGGCGATGACCTGCCTGCCGAGGACGCCAGCCTGAGCACCAGCCAGCTGATCGAACGCCTGCCGTCACTGGATCTGGAAATCGACCTGCCTGCCGAGCTAGCACTGGATGACGTACTGCCGGGGCTGGAGCGTGCACCCCAAGCCGAGATCGCAGAGGCGGCCGCGGAGGATTTCGACTTCACGCTGCAAGAAGAGCCGGCCGCGTCTACCAACGATAGCAACGGTCTAGGTGCGCTGTTTGCCCGCGCCAGTTTCGAGCCATTGGCACCAGCGGCAGACCCCGTTCCGCTGGCAGAGCGCGCTTCTGTGGACCGGCTGTCGGCGCAACTGGATGATTTTGATGCGCCGCTTGATATGCCGGAGTTGCCGGGAGACGCCTTCCTCAGCAAGGCCGGCGATGCGGATGTACAGGTGGAGGTTTTTTCTGCCGATTCGGTTGACGACGAATGGGCCGGCACCTGGGAGCCACCGCAGACGGTGGAACCCCCTTTATTGCGTGCCGAAGATCTGGAGCAAGCGCCAGGGCACGAAGCGTCATATGCTGCTGACGAGGCGGTAGCACTGGCTGACGCAACATCGCTGTTGTCGCCAGTAGCCGATAACGCACTGCCCGCTAGCGCCAATGCGGATACCCCGCCAGCATCGGCTGCAATTGTCACCGGCTTCGAGGCCCTGCCATGGGATGTACCTGAGCAGCCCGCGCCGGTGGCGCCCAACCTTGCCGTGTCGGTAGACGACATTCTGGCCAGCCTGCAAGCGGCGCCGGAGCCAACCAGCCCTGAGGCGGCTGCGAACGACCTGTCTGCGGACGCGGCACTGGCGGCCAGTCTCGATCTGCCGCCGGCTGCCGCCTGGCTGCCAGCGCAAGACGGCTCCGCGCAGGTAACAGATGCGGCACTGTCTGCCACGCAGCCGTTTATCGAGCAGCCCCTTGCTGCGCCGGCTGCCATCTCTCTGGATAGCTTGCCAACCGGTGTTCTTGGTGGCGGCCTGGGTCTTGCTGCCGATAGCAATGCCTTGGCAGCTGCCAGCCTGGGTCAGCCGGCCGCTGCCTTGCCTGGTGGCGGCGACTGGCTTGCCAGCCGCTCCGGTTTTGATGCGAGTGATAAAGAAGTAGAACTGGCATGGGCGCGGGATCTGGGCGCCGAGCCTCCGTTGGATCTGGATCAGTTGCCGCCGCCTGAGGCCGCAGTGGTGCCGGTGATTGCCGAAGTGATTCGTCTGCGCCGAGGCCAGGCGGTGGTACAGGAGACCACGCCAGTAACGCCACTGCAGCCGCCCATGCCAGCGCCGGCCGACGTGGTGACGGCAGCGACCGCCGCTGCCGAACCGGCATCCGGGCTGGCTGACGACACCATCCGTATCGAAGCAGTCAGCGAAGCGTTACCGTTGCTGGCCGCCACGCCGCCGGCTGCCCAGGCATTGGACGAAGACGCGCTGATCGAGGCGTTGTATGCCCGCGTGTTACCGCGCATGAAAGTGGAACTGACGCTATGGATGCAGGATGCGCTGGAGCAGCAGGCCAAGCAGCTCATGGCTGGTGTGATGAAACAATTGAAAGAAGATTTTGATATGATGCTGGCTGAATCGCTGCGCAGCGCACTGCGTGAGGCGCTGGACGAAGCAGCTGGCAAACACGGGGAGCAGCATGACTGATCGTTTATCCAGCATTATTACCCGTAGCGGGGATGAAGGCAGTACCGGTCTGGGTGACGGTAGCCGTGTGTCCAAGAATGCCGAGCGCATCCATGCGCTGGGTGATGTGGACGAACTGAATACGGTACTGGGCTTGTTGCGCTGCGAAAGCCTGCCTGAAGGGGTAGATGCTTTCCTCGCAGAAGTACAGCATGATTTGTTTGATCTGGGGTCCGAATTGGCCGTGCCTGGCTATCAGGCATTGCTGCCAGCTCAGTTGCAGATGCTGGAACAGCAAGCCGCAGCCTGGAACGACAGCTTGTCGCCGTTGAAAGAGTTCATTCTGCCAGGTGGCTGCCGCGCTGCTGCTATTGCTCATCAGGGGCGGGCGGTTTGTCGCCGCGCCGAGCGCAGCGTTGTTGCGCTGGGCGAGTTTGACGCCATGCCGCCATTGCCCCGGCAGTACCTCAACCGCTTGTCTGACGTATTATTTATCCTTAGCCGGCACCTCAACGCCGCTGCCGGTGTGCAAGATGTGCTGTGGCAGCCCCGCAGGTTGGCCGCAAACGCTTAAGGCGGCCTTGCTAAACGGCACCTTACGCCGATAACAGTCGAACCCAATACAGAGCCTGTTTGCCTCGCAAGCAGGCTCTTTTATCAATAGCAACGGAAAATTTTCAACGGTACAGGTGATGCCACCCGGTCTGTCGTCCGCCTCCGGGCGCGGGTCGGTTGCCTGTGTTGCTGGCGGTCACAAGGTCAGGCGCGGGCACGTCCGTGCCGTTCATAGTCGAGGTGTGTGGCCAGGTCGGCGGAGGTTACCGGCCGTGCCAGGTAAAAGCCTTGCAGCTCCAGATCGGGGTAGCGGCCTTGCAGGTAGGCCAGGTCGTGCGGGTTATCAATACCTTCTGCCACCATGCGCAGCTTCAACTGGCGACCGATCTGGATAATGCCGTCCAGGATGCTCTGCGTGCGGTGCGCCTGATGGATGCTCTTGATCAGCGTACGGTCCAGTTTCAGCTCGGTAATCGGCAAGTCTTTCAGCTGTTCCAGGTTGGTGTGGCCGGCGCCGAAGTCGTCCAGCGATAGCTCGAAACCACGCATCCGCAGGCGCAGCAAAGCCGCCAGCGTGTTACCCAAATTCTGGAAGGCCATGGTTTCAGTGATTTCCAGCACAATCTGGTTTGCCGCAATCTGCCGTTCTTCCACCTCTTTGATCAACCACTCAAAAAATTCGCTATCGTCCAGTAAGCCGCGAGACAGGTTGATGGATAGACGCAGGTCGTGCGCCCAGGCATTGCGACTGAGCAGATCAAGACTGGTCTGCACAATGCGCCGTGTCAGCAAGACAATGAAACCTTCATGCTCCAGGCGATTGATGAAGCTGGACGGGCCTAGCAGGCCATAAGCAGGGTGTTGCCAGCGTGCCAGTGCCTCCACTTGCAGTGCGCGTCGATCGCGCTGGTTATAGATTGGCTGAAAGTAGGCGCAGAACTGGTTTTGTGCCAGGCCCGAGAAAATTTCCGTTAGCGGGATGGCCTGCTCGGCAGCAAGATTGCTTTGCCGGTTGTGGAGTAATTGCTGTACTTGCTGCAGAAAGTCTTCCACCCCAACAGGCTTGGCCAAGTAGGCAATATTGGCAAAACCCAGCTCTTCGGCAGCACGCATGCAGTTCGCGAGCAGCTCTGGTACGTGGCCGCTCAGCAGCAATAGAGAGGGCAGCTGTACATGGCGCGAGAGGGCTTGTATCAGTTCTATGCCATCCATGCCTGGCATATTGATATCGGTAATAACCAAATCCAGCTGGCCCAGCTTGCGCGCCAACTGTTCCGCCCAGCGCCCGTCTGATGCTTCATGTACCTCAACATCCGGTAAAGTTCGGCACAGTGCTGCCAGCGCTTCGCGCTGACTGGTGCTGTCTTCTGCGATAAGGATATGGCAAGCCATCGGTGCTTCCTCCAGCGTTCATTAAGTATAAGCACCTTCAATAAAATCTTTCTAGAATTCTATATTAATCAATGCTTATGGGCCCCCGAGCATACGACTGTGGCACAATGCAGCGCTGTTTTTACCCGCAGATTACGGACATGAACAAACACGCCTTACAACAAGCCATCCAGCAGGCAATGGCTGCAGGTCGCAGCAAACAGGCTATTTATGATGAACTGCAGCCACAGGCGGCCAACCCCGGCCAGCTGGCCTATCTGCTGGCAGCCAGTATCGGCCCCGCACGGCGCCAGCAGTTGCAGGTCAAAAACCACACCTTGGTTGCGGTGATGATGGGCTATACCCTGTTATCGCTCGGTATGGGGTACCACGGCGGCGTACTGGCCAGCGGCCAGGGTGGGGTGTGGATGGCCTTGTTTAGTGCGTTGGTGCCTGCCGCGTTTGCCATCGGCTTTGCCCGATGGCTAGCTGCCGCGTTTAACGTCTATATCCTGTATTCGCTGATCCAGCTGCCGCAGTTGCTATCGCAGCTGTCGCAAGGGGGCTGGTGGTCGATGCTGCCACTGTTGATGACGGTGCTTACTCTGGTGCTGACCTGGCATCTGCGTGGCCAGGCGTTCCCCGACTTTACGCCGCTGTGTGTGCCACGTCGCAATGCCGACGGGCAGTTTGTGTTCCGCGACTGAGCGCTGCGGGCTGTATCCGTCAAACGGCGGCCAACCTTAGCCGGGTTGGCCGCCGTTTTGCGTGGCTGGCTACTGTGGAATGTACAGCGTGCCTTGCATCAGCGGGCGGGCGTGGCGGGTCATGACCACTTCGGCAATCTGCCAGCTGCGGCCTTGGCGTTGCACGATGGCTTCCAGCGTCTGGCTGCCGCCAGCGTGGGCAAAGGTGAGGGCTTGGCCGCGTACCGGGGCGCCGCACAGTTCGGCCACCAGCGTGTTGTTGATGGCGGCGGCCGCGGCCAGCGCGATGGCGCCGGTGCCGGTGTAGGCGTGGTGCAGGCGGCCCATCGATACGATGCGGGCGGTTAGCGCACAGCCGGCTTGGCTGGCGGGGGACAGGAAGCTGATTTTGGGTGTGGCCGGGCGTTCGCGCTGGATGGTGTCGATGTCCGGCCCCAGCTTCATCATCACCGCGCCGGCGCAGCGCGCCCATTCCAGTTTTTGTTGCTGTTCGGCGCTGAGGGCGTGGCCGGTTTCGTCACCGCGCAGGCCCAGGTCGGCCGCGCGCACGAACACGGTGGGGTTGCCGGCGTCGATCAGCGTGGCGTCCAGCCTGCTGCCGTCGGGCAGGGTAAGCGTGTCGCGCGGTCGGCCGGTGGGAAACAGCTTGCCGCTGGCGCCGCCGGCCGGGTCCAGAAAACGCAGCCGTATCGGTGCAGCCGGGAAGGCGATGCCGTCCAGCTGGTAGTCGCCCCACCAAACCGGTGCGCCGTCCTGCATCGTTAGCTCGGCAATGATTTTCTTGCCGATATTGGCCTGCCAGATGTGCACGGCTACCGGGCCGTTGGCCGGTGCACCGGCGACCAGCTGCTGCATCAGCGCAAACACCGGTACGGCGGCGCTGAGGTTACCGCAGTTGCCGGACCAATCCACCAGCGCGTCGGCGATGGCGACGTGGCCGAACAGGTAGTCCACGTGGCAGCCGGGCTGTTGCGACGGGCCGATGATGACGATCTTGCTGGTGCTGGAGATGCCGGTGCCCAGGCCGTCCAGCTGGCCGCCGTATGGGTCGGGGCTGCCCAGCGCACGAATCATCAGCGCCTGTACGCGGGCCGGGTCGTCGGGTAGCTGGTCGGCACGGAAGAACAGGCCCTTGCTGGTGCCGCCACGCATCAGCGTGGCGGGGAGTGTGGTAAAGGTCATGCCGGGTGCGGGTAGGTTTTCTTGGCCTGGGCGATGGCGGCCACGCGGGCGGCGTCCACGGCCTGGGCGATGTTCTTCTTGTCGGGGCAGGCTTTGGCTACCGCGCCGGCGTCCACCGCCTGGGCAGCGGCCAACATGGTGGCCAGGTAGTCGGCCTGCGGGTAATCGCACTGCTCGAAGTGCAGGCGGCCACGGGCGTCGGCCACGCAGGCGGCCAACAGCTGGGCAAAGCGTTCCGGCCGCCGCAGCGCGTCGCAGTCGCGCAGCAGGCCAAGGACGGTGTCCGGGCGTAGCTGGAAGGCCGTGTGCACCTTGGTGTGGTATAGCGCGGTGATGCGTGCCAGGTCGCGGCACTCGGCGGGGACGCGCAGCCGTTCGCACAGTGCCAGCAGCGGTGCTTCGCCACGCGATTCGTGGCCGATGTGGCGCGGCAGGATGTCGGCCGGGGTGCGCGCCTTGCCCAGGTCGTGCATCAGCGCGGCAAAACGCACCGGCAGCGGCTGGCTTTGGCTGGCGCTGTAGTCCAGTACGCGCATCACGTGGTCGCCGGTGTCGATTTCCGGGTGGTAGTCGGCGCGTTGCGGCACGCCGAACAGCGCGTCCACTTCGGGCAGCAGCCGCGCCAGGGCGCCACAGTCACGCAACACCAGCAGCATGCGCGACGGGGTGTCGGTCATCAGGCCTTTGGCCAGCTCCTGCCACACACGCTCGGCCACCAGTGCGTCCACCTCGCCGTTGGCCACCATCTGCTGCATCAGCGCTTGCGTTTCCGGCGCCACGACAAAGCCGAAACGGGCGGCAAAGCGCGCCAGGCGCAGGATGCGCACCGGGTCTTCGGCAAAAGCCGGGCTGACGTGGCGCAGCACGCCGGCCTGTACGTCGGCCACCCCGCCGTAGGGGTCGATCAGCGTGCCGTCGTCGTCCTGGGCGATGGCATTGATGGTGAGGTCGCGGCGGATCAGGTCTTCTTCCAGCGTGACGTCGGGCGCGGCGTGGAAGGTAAAGCCGTGGTAGCCGCGGCCCACCTTGCGCTCGGTGCGCGCCAGCGCGTACTCCTCGTGCGTGTGCGGGTGCAGGAACACCGGGAAGTCCTTGCCTACCGGCTTGAAGCCGCGGGCCAGCATGGCGTCCGGCGTGGCGCCTACTACCACCCAGTCACGGTCTTTCACCGGCAGGCCCAGCAGGCGGTCGCGCACGGCGCCGCCAACGATATAGCACTTCATCAGCGGGCGGCCCTGGCGCGGTAGCGGTCCAGTGTCAGGTTGCTTTCCTGCTGGCCGAGGTAGAGCGGCGCCACGGCTTCCAGCGCGGTGGGGGCAAAGCCTAGCAGCGCGGCGGGGAAGGGCTGGTCGCTGACGTTGTCCACCCGCAGCGAGCGCACGTTATCGGCGCTCAGCAAGGCGGGGCCGGGCAGCAGGCCCAGCAGCGTGGCTTGCAGCATGGCGGCCCATTCCGGCAGGCCGACGATGGTACGCGGGTGGCCGGACAGGTTGGCCGCGTAGGCCACCAGCTGGCGCAGCGTGTAGACGCCGGGGCCGGCCAGGTCCAGCTTGCGGCCAACGGTGGCCGGGCGCGCCAAGCTGGCGGCGACGGCGCGGGCCACGTCGTCTACCCATACCGGGGCAAAGCGGGTACCGGCGCCGCCAATCGGCAGAAAAGGCGCTGTGGCGGCCAGCTTGGCAAACATGTTGAGGAAGTTGTCGCCGGCGCCAAAGATCACCGACGGGCGCAGGATGGTGTAATCCAGGCCGCTGGCTTCGATCAGCCGTTCGGCCTTGCCCTTGGTTTGCTGGTAGTCGCTGGGGGCCTGCTCGCTGGCGCCCAGCGCGCTGATGTGCACCAGGCGGCGGATGCCGTTGGCGTGGCACGCGGCCACGATTTTCTCCACCAGCTGCACGTGGGCGTGTTCGAAGGCAGCGCGGCTGCCATGCAGGATGCCGACCATGCTGATCACGGCGTCGTGGCCGGCCAGTAGCGCGGCCAGCTGCGCCGGGTCGTGTACGTTGCACTCGCGCAGCTCGGCGTGTGGCAGCGGGATCAGCGTGGCCTTGTGGCGCTCGCGGTTGCGGGTGGCCAGCGTCAGCGCGTGACCGTCACGGGTGAGGTGTTCTGCAATGTGGCTGCCGACGAAACCGGCGCCGCCGATGATGGCTATTCTCATTATCCACTCCCAGTATGTTCAGCGGCCTGCACCTGTCGTTGCAGGCCTGTCGTCAAATGTTGTCTAGCGTGGCGGGATGGTGCCCAGCCTTGCCGTGAGCGTGGTATTACCCTGGCGGAAGGCGCCGGCGTAGTACACCGCATTGGCCAACACCTTCTGTACGTAGTCTCGCGTTTCATTGAAGGGGATGGTTTCGGTATAGATGGCGCCCTCCAGCGGGCGATTGGCTTGCCAGCCGCGTGCGCGGCCTGGCCCCGCATTATAGGCCGCGGTAGCCAGTACCGGCTGGCTGTGCAGGGTGTCCAGTACGTGACGCAGATACCAGGTACCCAGCCGGATATTGTCGTTGATATCGTTGACTTGGTAGCTCGGCATGCCGATTTTGCCGGCTACCCATTTGGCAGTGGCCGGCATCAGCTGCATCAGGCCGCTGGCACCCACGCTGGAACGCGCCACGTTGAGAAAGCGGCTTTCCTGGCGAATCAGGCCGTAAACCCAGGCCTCGTCGATGTCCAGCTGCTGGGCGTAAGTGCGGGTAATGTCACGGTATGGTGTCAGATAGCGCAGGCTGAAATCGTGGCTGTCGCGGGTGCGTTCGGCAGCGTGGATGGCCATGTCGTACAGACCGCGCTGGCGGGCGAGGTCGGCGGCGGCCAACAGTTGCAGGTCGCTGCGCTCGCGCAGGGCCCAGCGCCATACGCGGCGGCCTTCTTCGCGCCATTCGATACGGTTGCTGCGTTCTGCCAGCTCGAACAATGCCAGTGCTTGCACAACGCCAGGGTCGCTGGCCACGCTGCGGCTGGTGGCGTCGTCTACCTGTACGCGTGTTGGTGGCGCCTCCAGTGTTGCCCCCAGCGCTTCTTTGGCCAGCAGACCGTAGTAGCTATGTTCGAAGCTGGTTCTGACCAGTAGCGGCGTGGCTTCGTGATTACGGCCTTGCGCTCTCATGGCACGGGCACGCCAGTACTGCCAGGCAGGCTTGTTGGCCAGCTCGTCCGGCATGGCGCGGGCAATCTGCTCTACCCGCGCCCAGTCTTCTTGGCGCAGGGCGGCCCGTAGCCACCATTCCCACTGGTCGTTATTGAATTGCGCGCTGTCTGCCTGGGCAAAGGCACCCAGTGCCGTAGGCATGTCCAAGCGCCGCGCGGCCAACAGCCCCAGTTGGCCATAAACGAAGCCGCGCTGTGCGGTGCTTAGCTGCTTACTGTCGGCCAGTTGTGCCAGTGCGCCGCTGAGGTCGCTCTTGCCACGATTCACCAGTGCCTGTGCTTGCTGTTCCGGGCTGCCGGGTCGGAAAAAGCTGTCTTCCAGCTTGGCGGCGGCGGCCAGTCGGCGCGCAGTGGTAGTGAAGTTGCCGGCGATGAGCAAACGCAGCCGGGCTTGCGTCTGGGCATTATCCAGCAAGCCGCGTGCGGCTTGGGCGTCGATCAGGCGGTTGCAACCGTCGGCCAGGTTGCCGGCCAGGTAGCTGCGGTCGGGCTTGATGCTTTGCTGGTTCTGCAGGGTGGCCAGATTGATAAAGCACACGGTTTCGGCGTCGCGGGCATTATCAGCCAGGACTGGTGCAGTTTTCAGCAGCTCTTCCCACTGGCTGCGGCGGCCCATGTCTTCCAGCAGTTCGTTGAGGGTGCGCTCGACCAGATAGCCGCTACGGTAGCGATTGACGAACTGGCGCGCCGGGTTGCTATCGCCGTTTTCCAGCGCTTTCAGCCCCAGCCAGTAGCCGGGGTAGGCGTCCAGCGGGTCTTTGCCCGCCTGGCTGGCCAGGGTGCTGAGGGTTGCGGTGTCGCCGTTGCGGAAGGCGTCGCGGGCCTCGAATAGCTGGCTGTCGCTTAGCGCGTGGCTTAGTAGCGGCAGCAGGGCGAAACCCAGCAGGGAGTAGCGTTTTTGCATGGTCATTTTCGCCAGAAAGCAGGGGTAAACAGAATCAGGATGGAAAAAATTTCCAGCCGGCCCAGCAGCATGGCAAAGCTGCAGACCCAGGTCTGGAAGTCGTTGAGCGCAGCGTAGTTACCGGCCGGCCCCACCTGGCCCAGCCCCGGGCCCACATTGTTGATGCAGGCCAGTACGGCACTGAAGGCGGTGATGAAGTCCAGCCCGCTGCCGATCAGCACGAAAGACAGCAGTACCACGCTCATGAAATACACAAAGATAAAACCCAGCACCGAAAACGCGATGCGCTCGGGGATGGTGCGGCCACCGATTACCAGCGGCAGGACCGCACGCGGGTGCAGCAGGTTCCCCATTTCGCGCAGGCTTTGCCGCGTGAGTACCAAGGTGCGGATCATCTTGATGCCGCCGCCACAGGAGCCGGAGCTGACGGTAATGCACGACAGGAACAGCATCCACAGCGGTACCAAGATGGGCCACTGCGCATAATCCACGCTGGCGTAGCCGGTATCGGTGGCAATCGATACAAGGTTGAATGCCACATGGCGTAGTGAGGTGGCAAAGTCGTACACCCCTTGCCACCACAAGTACACACTGCAGAGCAGTACGCTTGCCGCTAGCAGGCCCAGCACGTAACGTGCCTCAATATCCTGCCAGTAGCTGCGTAGTGTTCGGCCTTGCCAGGCGGTAAAGTGGGTGGCGAAGTTAAGCGCCCCCAACAGCATGAACAAAATGAGAATGGCTTCGATTAGTGGCGAGTTGAAGTAGCCGACGCTCTGGTCGTAGGTGGAGAACCCGCCTAGCGCTACGGCGGTAAATGCGTGACAAATGGCATCCAGCGGCGTCATGCCGGCCAGGTACAGGCAGGCAAAGCAGATCAGAGTCAGCGTGCTGTACACGTACCACAAGTTCTTGGCCGTTTGGCCGATACGCGGTGCCAGCTTGTTTTCTTTCATCGGCCCCGCCATTTCGGCCTTGTACAGCTGCATGCCACCGATACCCAGCATAGGCAGGATGGCCACTGCCAGCACAATGATGCCCATGCCGCCCAGCCAGCTCAGGAAATGGCGCCAGAAATTCATTGCAGGCGCCAAGTTTTCTAGCCCTTGCAAGGTGGTGGCGCCGGTGGTGGTGAGCGCCGACATCGCCTCGAAGAAGGCATCGGTGACGCTGAGATTGGGTAGGTACAACCACAGCGGCACGGCTGACATGGCAGCAAAACTCACCCATAACAGGGTGACCAGAATAAAACCGTCGCGTGGTTTGAGTTCGCGCTCGAAGCGGCGTGTGGCCAGCCAGCTGACGCTTCCGATGGCCAGACCGCTACCCGCCGAGTGCACGAAATGCCGCCAGCTGCCGTCCTGGTAGTACCACGACACCAGGCAGGGCACCAGAAACATCAGCGCCGACAGCAGGATCAGCTTGGATAGCACATGAATGATGGGCAGCAGCTTGCTCATGCTGGCACTTCGTACAGTTCGATCGGCAGCCCGTCCGGGTCGGCCAGAAAAGTGAAACGGCGGTCCGTGTATTCGTCCACGCGTACTGGCTCGCAGACCACCCCCAGGCTTGCCAGGCGGCTGATGTCGGCGTCCAGGTCAGTGGTGGCCAATGCCAGGTGGCGTAGGCCGCAGGCCTCTGGCCGGCTGGGTCGCGCTGGCGGGTTGGGGAAGCTGAACAGTTCGATCTGGCAGCCGTCCGGCAGTGCCAGGTTCAGCTTCCACGAGTCACGCTCGGTGCGGTAGTGCTCCGACACCAGCGCGAGGCCCAGGGTGTGCAGGTAGAAATCGCGCGAGCGCGTGTAGTTGGCCGCAATGATGGCCACGTGGTGAATGCCGCGAATGCTCATGCTCAGAAGAATCCCAGTTTGACTTGCGTGAGTTTTTCGATCTGCCGTACGCGGTGACGGCCGTGCACAAAGATGATCAGATGGTCTTCGGCCTGCAGCACGGTATCGTGGTGTGCCATCAGCACCTGACCGTCGCGGATGATGGCGCTGATACTGCAGCCGCGCGGCATGTCCAACGCATCGATACGGCGGCCAACCATGCGCGAGTTGTGCTCGTCACCGTGGATGATCACCTCCAGTACCTCGGCGCGGCCGCGGCGTACCGGGTGCGCTGCCACCACGTCGCCACGGCGCAGGTGGGCCAGGATGGAGCCGATAGTGGACAGGTAGGGGGAGATGACGATATCGATGCGGTTGCCTTCCAGCAGGTCCACGTAGCTGGCGCGGTTGACCAGTGCGATGACGCGGCGGGCGCCCATGCGCTTGGCCAGCAGCGTGGACATCAGGTTGTCTTCGTCGTCGTTGGTCAGCGCGCAGAAAGCGTCCATTTCGTCGACGTTTTCTTCATCCAGCAGCTCTTCGTCAGTGGCGCCACCGTGCAATACCAGCACGCCGGGCAGGTTTTCCGCCAACCAGCGCGCGCGTTCAGCACGGTATTCGATGATTTTTACCTCGTAGTCATCGGCCAGTTGCCGCGCCAAGCGGTAGCCGATATTGCCGCCACCGGCAATCATCACGCGTTTTACTGCCTTTTCGCTGGGGCGCAGCTCGGCCAGCATGGTGGGGATGTCGGCCCGCGCTGCCACAAAAAACACCTCGTCGCCTTCCTGAATGACCGTGCTGCCGTCTGGACGTACCAGGCGGTCGTCACGGTAGATGGCGCAGATGCGACAGTCGGTATCCGGCATGTCTTCGCGCAGTTGGCGCAGCGGTTTGCCCAGCAGCTTGCCGCCTTGCTGCGCGCGCGACACTACCAACTGGGCACGGCCATCGGCAAAGTCGATTACCTGTAGTGCACGCGGGTATTGCAGCAGCCGCTTCAGGTTTTGGGTCACGATCTGTTCCGGGCAGATGGCGTGCTCCACGCCGAATTGCTCCAGTACCGGCAAATCGCCGTCCACGTAGTCGGTGGCGCGGATGCGGGCAATGCGGGTGGGGATGTTGAAGTGGCGCTGCGCCAGCGCACAGGCCAGTAGGTTAGTTTCGTCGCTGCGGGTCAGCGCCAGCAGCATCTCGGCCTCGTCGGCACCGGCGTGGCGCAGCACGCCGGGCAGGGCGGCGTTGCCGGCGACGGTGCGGATGTCCAGCCGGTCTTGCAGCACTTTCAGCAGGTTCGGGTCTTGGTCGACTACGGTAATGTCGTTGCCTTCGTCCACCAGGTTTTCGGCGACGCTGGCGCCAACCTGGCCACCGCCTAGTATCAGTATCTTCATGTTCTTTGCGCAGCCAAGGTGCCGCCGGATGAGTGTCTGCGCCCATTTTACGATGCATCAAGCCTGCATATCGAGTGCTACGCAGTCGCCATGCCGGCATTGCATGGCATGTTGTCGTGCGTATTTGTATTTAGGCCATTGATTAAAAAAGAGTATTTTCTCATGGCGAGCGGGTGGTGTTGGAAATTGCCCAATTCGGGGAAATGATTTCAATAAATCATGGCCAGCGCTTACCGCCGGGCAGATAATGCGCTGTTGATGCCTTTATGCAGTCTGACTGGTCGGGGGCGCCCTTACAGCCGATGACAATACTGTTTTTTCTTTTGCTTGCCGCCGCTTGCCTTATCGTGCTGCGGCGTATGCGCTACTTGCAGCGACAACTGCAGGTTCTGCGGCAACAGGCAGCGCAGCAAAGTCGGGCCACGCAAGATTTCTTGTCGGTAGCTGGCGACTGGTTTTGGGAGCTGGACGCCGAGGGCCGCATCGTGCGCTGCACTGAGGCGCTGCAGCCGCTGTTGGGCTTTGCACCGTTGTCCTTGTACGGTTTGCACTGGCAGCAGTTGCAGGGCACCCGGGGGTCGCCACAGGCCAGCGCCCAGTTGGCCGCATTGCTGGCGGCAGGTCAGCCGTTTCGCAAGCAGGTACTGTTGCTGCATTGTCCTGATGGCGTAGAGCGGCACATCGAGCTGAGTGCGGTGCCGGTGCGCGATGCGCAGGGCCGGCTCACCGGCTACCGTGGTGCCGGTCGTGACGTAAGCGAGGCGCAGCAATTGCAAACGGCGTTGCGACAAGGCAAGCAAGACCTGGGTTTGTCGCTGTCGCAACAGGCACTTGCCCTGATCGAGGCGCGTCTGGCGGCCGAACAGGCTTGGCAGACGCAAAACCGCTTACTCGCCAATGTGTCGCACGAACTGCTGACCCCGCTGCATGGCATGCTCAATTTTGCCGAGATGGCTCGCCTGAAACTGGCGCGTGGCGACGTTGGCCGCGTGGCCGAGCACTTGGCCAATATTGCTGCTAACGGGCAGCGCTTGCAGTACCAGCTGAACGGTTTGATCGACCTGGCTGCGCTCAGTGGTGGCCGGCGGCCGTTTCACTGGCAGAGCCTTAACCTGCGCTTGTTGGCCGAAACCTGCCTGGCACAATACGAGCCGGCCATCTCCCAACAGCGACTGCTGGTTGAGCTGCACAGCCATCCCCTGCCAAGGCTGGTGGCTGATCATGGCAGTATCAGCCAGCTGCTGAGCCACCTGCTGGGTAATGCGGTGCGCTTTTCGCCGCCGGGTGGTTTGATACGCATCGATATCGATCGCCTGGCCGATCGGGTCACGCTACGTATCAGCGATCAGGGCCCAGGCGTTGCCGCGGCAGATGCCGACCGCATTTTCGAGGCTTTTGAGCGTGGCGACAGCAGTAATGGTCACAGCGGGCTGGGGCTGGCCATTTGCCGCCGGATTGTCGAAGCGCACGCAGGCACCTTGTCGCTGCTGCCTGCAGCGCAGGGTGCCTGCTTCGAAGTGACGCTGCCATTTGTGGCAGGCCAGCTGCTGGAGCCACCCCCGCAGGCGCTGGTGCCGGCGCCGTTGGCGAGGTAAGTCGTGGCGGGCGTGCGGCTTACTGACGCCGGTCTTGCTGTTCGGACGGCTTGTCGTCGTCTTCCATCAGAATGCGGTGTGCCGGGCCTTCTAGGTCGTCAAACTGGCCGGATCGCGTCGACCACCAGAACAGTAGGCCGATGAAGAACACCAGCACGATGCTCATCGGTATCAACAAGTACAGGCTTTCCATTACGTGCTCCGTTTGATCAGGCGCAGCGCGTTGCTGACAACCAGCAGCGAACTGAGCGCCATGCCCAGGCTGGCCAGCCAGGGCGTCACCCAGCCAGCCATCGCCAGCGGCAGGGCAAGCAGATTGTACATCGCGGCCCAGGCCAGGTTTTGTCGAATGATGTGCATGCAGCGTGCGGCCAGGCCCAGTGCTTGTGGCAGGCGGCCCAGCTCGTCGCCCATCAGCACCATGTCGCCACTGGCGCGTGCTACATCGGTGCCGCCTCCCATCGCCAGCGACACGTCAGCACGGGCCAGTACCGGCGCGTCGTTGACGCCGTCGCCCACCATCAGCACACGGGCGCCGGCTTGCTGTAGTTGGCCGACGTAGGCCAGCTTGTCTTCCGGTGTGGCGGCGGCACGGTAGTCGGCAATCTGCAGTTGTGCGGCCAGGCTGGCGACCGCCTTGTCGGCATCGCCGGACAGCAAATGCACCCGCAGGCCGCGTGCCTGCAAGGCCTGGACCAGCGCGGCGCTGTCGTCGCGTACCTGGTCACCAATGGCAAACACGGCGGCCACGCCGCGGGCATCGCCCAGCGCGATGACGGTAGCGCTGGCCGGCAGGTCGTCCGGCAGGGCCACGCTGCCGCCCAGTTCCGCCACGAAGGCCGGGCGGCCCAGGCGCCAGCGCTGGCCGGCAAAGTCGGCTTCTACACCCTGGCCGGGGTAGTTGCTACGTTGGCCGCAAGCGGGTAGTGCGCTGTCTTCGGCGGCTTGCAGCAGCGCACGCGCAATCGGGTGTTCGGAGCCTTGCTCCAGCGCGGCGGCAATGGCCAGCGCCTGTTCGGCGTCCGGATGGCTGAAGCGGTAGCTGGCCAGCAGGTGCATGCGGCCGTGGGTGAGGGTGCCGGTCTTGTCGAATACCACGTCGCTGATGCGCGCCAGCGTTTCCAGCGCATGGCCGCGGGTGGTGAGGATGCCCAGCTGCGCCATGTGGCCGGTGGCGGCGGTTAGCGCCGCGGGCGTGGCCAGCGACAGCGCGCACGGGCAGGACACCACCAGCACGGCCACGGTCACCCACAAGGCGTGCTCCTGGCTGCCGGCCAGGCTCCAGCCGATATAGGTGGCGGCGGCGGCCAACAGCAAAACGGTGACGAACCACACCGCGTAGCGGTCGGCCAGCTCGGCCAGGCGGGGTTTTTCCGCCAGCGCCTGGTCCATCAGTCGCACAATGCCCGCCAGGCGGGTGTCGCTGCCGGTGCGGGTAAGGCGCAGCAGCAGCGGGCTGGCCTGGTTGACACTGCCGGCGATCACGCTGTCGCCGCTTTGCTTGGCAATGGGAGTGCTTTCACCGGTGAGCAGCGCTTCGTCCACGCTGCTGCTGCCTTCCAGAATGTCGCCGTCGCAGGGAATGGTTTCGCCCGGTTTCACCAGTACCACATCGCCTACCGCCAGCTGGCTGACGGCCACTTCCTGCTGCGCCGGGTCTTGCGGCCAACCCGGCACTGTGTGGGCAAAGGCGGGGATCAGCTTCACCAGCTTTTCGGTGGCTTCGCCGGTTTTGCGCCGTGCCATGCTTTCCAGATAGCGGCCACCCAGCAGCAGGAAGATGAACATCGACACCGAGTCGAAGTACACGCCGTGTTCCACCTTGTTCAGCAGCGCCCACAGGCTGGCCAGGAAGGCGGTAAGGATGCCGATGGTCACCGGCGTATCCATGCCGACCCGGCCGCGCTTCAGGTCGCGCCAGGTGCTGCGGTAGAACGGCACCGCCGAAAACAGCACCACCGGCAGCGTCAGCACAAAGCTGGACCAGTGCAGCATCCACAGCCACTGGCTTTCGATCTCGCCGTCCGGCGCCATGTACACCGGGTAGGCGTACATCATTACCTGCATCATCGACAGCCCGGCTACCCACAGCCGGTTCAGCGCCATCTTGCGCTCTTTCTGGTGCAGCGCTTCCTGGCGCGAGGCGTCGTAGGGGTGGGCGCGGTAGCCGATGGCGGCGATGGCTTCCAGGATCTGGCTGAGCTTCAGCTGGCGTACGTCCCAGCGCACGCGGGCGCGGTGGTTGGCGTAGTTGATGTCGACCGACAGCACGCCGGCCAGCTTGCGCACGTGTTGCTCGTTCAGCCACACGCAGGCGGCGCAGGTAATGCCTTCCAGCATCAACGAGGCCTCGCGGATGTGCTCGTCCTCCACGTGTACGAAGCTGTGCTGCAGCGCTTCGTTGTCGTACAGCTGCATCTGTTGCAGCAGCTCGGCCGGTAACGGCTCGGCCTGGCGCTGCTCGGCGGTGCGGTGTTCGTAGTAGTCGGACAGGCCGCTGTCGATGATGGTCTGCGCCACGGCCTGGCAGCCGGCGCAGCAGGCCTGTTCGGTGCGATTGCGGTAGCGGATGGGAAAAGCCTGCCCCTCGGGTACGGGCAGGCTGCAGTGGAAGCAGGTCGGATTCATGGCGTGCTATTGTAGTGCAAGAGATGCTTCTTGTTTTGCCGAGGGTCAATCATGTCCATGCAGCTGGTTACACAAAGCGCGCCGGGTGGCGCCGATACGCTCGAAATCACCTTTGCCGAGAAGCCGCAGCCGGCGCCCGGCCAGCTGCGCGTGCGCGTGCTGGCGGCCGGCATCAACCGCGCCGACATCGTGCAGCGCGAAGGCCATTACCCGCCACCGAAGGGCGCGTCGCCGGTGCTGGGGCTGGAAATCGCCGGTATTGTCGATGCCGTCAACGGGCCGTCCCGCTTTCAAGAGGGCGACGCCGTGTTCGGGCTGGTGTCCGGCGGCGGCTACGCCGAGTACGCCTTGATCGATAGCAGTGCCGCCTTGCCCAAGCCCGACCTGATGAGCTGGGCCGAAGCCGCCAGCCTGCCCGAAGCGTGGATGACGGCGTGGTTCAACCTGGTGGACATCGCCGCCGTCCAGCCGGGCGAGACGGTGCTGATTCACGCCGGCGCCAGCGGCGTGGGCGCGGCGGCCATCCAGCTGGCCAGCCTGCTGGGTGCCCGCGTGATTGCCAGCGCCGGCAGCGACGACAAGCGCGCGTATTGCCGCAGCCTGGGTGCGGAAGTGGTGATCGACAGCCGCCAGCCCGGCTTTGCGGCCAACCTTAAGGCGCAAGGCGGGGTGGACGTGGTGCTGGACCCGGTGGGCGCCGCGCTGTTCGACGACAATATCGCGGTGCTGAAGCCGGACGGGCGCCTGGTGGTGATCGGCATCATGGGCGGCAGCAGCGCCACGCTGAACCTTGGGTTGCTGCTGGTCAAACGGCTGCGCTTGCTGGGTTCCACGCTGCGCAGCCAGCCGGAGGCGGTGAAGGCCAGGTTGGCCGCAGCGCTGGAAGCCGAGGTGCTGCCGGCGCTGGCCGACGGCCGTGCGCGCATCACGCTGGATAGCGTTTACCCGCTGGCGGCGGTGGCCGACGCCCACCGCTACGTGGAAGATAACTGCAACCTGGGCAAGGTGGTGCTGAGCCTGCTGCCTGTCATCACGCCGTAACCGGGTTTCGATAATCTGGCCCTAACAGCAAATCGCTTCTGCTGGATGGACCTGGATGGGATGCGGGGCTGCCTTTGGACGGGCAGCCCCTCTTTTTTTGCCCGCCGTGGCCACCCGCCGCCTGTGCTAGACTGCGCGCTTGCCAGCGGGCGCCTGCCGCCCCGCCCAACGAACACGAAAGCCCCATGCATGACTACCGGCAACGAGCCCTGGCGCCACGCCAAAAACCTGCAGCAAACCCTGGACACCCTGCTGGCCGAAGCCATCACCGCCAGCGGCCTGTGCCGCAAGATCGCCGAGCAGCTGCATTCGCAGCAGCAACATCAGGGCGAGCGCAGCGCGCTGTCCAGCAGCTTTGGCCTGCTGGTGCGTAACAAGAAAAAGAAGGAATTCATCGGCGGCTGGCTCAATTACCAGATCAGCCTGGCCGGTGATGGCCTGCCGCAGCGCGCAGACGGCCAGCCGTGCGCGCCGGTGCTGCACGTGGCGCACTGGGCCTGCGAGTTTGCTTTTGAGTACGACGCTTATGTCGGCTTCCCCGCCAGCCTGTGGCAGCCGTGGCAGCAGCAGGGCGACAGCCTGCTGTGGTGGGAAGAGAGCGACAGCCAGTTCGGCCCGGAATGGACCTACACGCTGGACCTGGCGGCGCTGAACAGCGACGATGCGCTGCGCGCCGCCGTGGTGGCACCGGCGCTGGCGCTGCTGGCCGGCAAGCCGGTGGCCGAGGCGCTGCCGGCTACCACTCCCGGCCTGTTGCGCTACGGCAGCGTACAGGACGCCAACGGCGACACCGACCTGCGCGTGCTCTGAACGTCCCTTAAACAAGTAATGCGCGATGCGGCCAACCTTGCCAGCCAGGGTTGGCCGCAGTGCTTTTGGCGGTGGCCGGTAGCAAAACACCCGGCGCGGAGCCGGGTGTGCGGGTAATGCGTGCCGTTAGGCGAGGCTTAGGTCCACTGGATCAGCGTGTGGTTTTTCTTGCCGCGCTTCAGCAGGCTGTACTGGCCAAACAGGCGGTCGCTATCGGCCACCTGGTAGTCCAGCGCCTCGATCTTGTTACCGTTGATGCTGACCGCGCCGCTCTGGATGAAGGTACGGGCTTCGGACTTGGACTTGGCCAGGCCACCGGCCACCAGCGCGTCGATCAGGCCGGCTTGCGCCAGTTCGATCTGCACGCACGGCATGCCGTCTTGTGCCAGCTGCGCCAGGTCGGAGGCGGTGAGGTCGGCGACGCTGCCGCTGAACAGGCTGGCGCTGATGCGCTGCGCGGCGTCCACGGCGGCCTGGCCGTGCACCAGCGCCGTAGCTTGCTCGGCCAGAATGCGCTGCGCCTGCGGCTTGCCGCCGCTGGTCTTGTCCTGCTCTTCGATGGCGGCGATCTCGTCCAGCGACAGGAAGGTGAAGTAGCGCAGGAACTTGTACACGTCGGCGTCGGCGGTGTTCAGCCAGAACTGGTAGAACGCGTACGGGCTGGTCTTGCTGGCATCCAGCCATACAGCGCCGCCTTCGGTCTTGCCGAATTTGGTGCCGTCGGCCTTGGTCACCAGCGGCAGGGTCAGGCCGTACACTTGTTTCTGGTGGATGCGGCGGGTGAGGTCGGTGCCGGCGGTGATGTTGCCCCACTGGTCGGAACCGCCAATCTGCAGTACGCAGCCGTGGCGACGGTACAGCTCGGCAAAGTCGTAACCTTGCAGCAGGCTGTAGCTGAACTCGGTGTAGCTGATGCCCTGGTCTTCGCGGTTGATGCGCTGCTGTACCGATTCCTTCTTGATCATCTGGTTGACGGAGAAGTGCTTGCCGATGTCGCGCAGGAACTCCAGTGCGCCCATGCCGCCAAACCAGTCGTAGTTGTTGGCCATGATGGCGGCGTTGTCGCCGTCAAAGCTCAGGAACGGCGATACCTGGCCGCGGATTTTTTCTACCCAGCTGGCAATCACGTCCGGGGTATTCAGTTTGCGCTCGGTAGCCTTGAAGCTGGGGTCGCCGATCATGCCGGTAGCGCCGCCTACCAGAGCGATAGGCTTGTGGCCGGCTTGCTGGAAGCGCTTCAGCACCAGTACCGGTACCAGATGGCCCAAGTGCAGGCTGTCGGCGGTGGGGTCGAAGCCGCAATACAGGGTCACGCTTTCCTTGGCCAGCAGTTCTTCTAGCGCGGCGGCGTCGGTTTGTTGTGCAATCAGACCGCGTGCTTGCAGTTCCTGGATAAGCGAGACTTGGGACATCTGTATTGTTCTCCTGAATGGTCGGGGCGCGCGGCCCCACAGCAAAACAGCAAGTTTACCCGATTTTGCCGTTTTGCTGCGTTGGCACATGGCGGCCAACATTTGTTAAGGATTGCTGCAGCACTTGATACGGCAGCAGGGTTAAAATCCTTGTTGCATGAGGACATGCCGGCACAGGCCGGTACAAAAGGGAGAGGGTAAATGAGTAACAAGGTAAAAGTGTGGGACGTGCCAACGCGATTGTTTCACTGGACGCTACTGGCGATGTTTGTAGGTATGTGGGTCTCTGTTGAAAACGGTGAGCTGTTGATCCACACCCGTCTGGGGGTGGCGATGCTGGTACTAGTGGTGTTTCGTGTGCTGTGGGGGTTTGTGGGTAGCCAGACCGCCCGCTTCAGCGACTTTTTCAAACCCTGTCAGGTAAAAGCCTACCTGCGTGGCGAAGTCAGCGAAAACCAGCAGCCGGGCCACAACCCGCTGGGTGGCCTGATGGTACTGGCGCTGCTGGGGGCGCTGCTGGTGCAGCTGGGGCTGGGGCTGTTTGCCGCCGATGTAAATAGCTATACCTTCGACGGCCCGCTGGCCAAACTGATCGACAGTGAGCTGGCCGAGCAGATTACCGAATGGCACGAACTGTGGTTCAACCTGCTGCTGGGCTTGGTTGGCGTGCACGTACTGGCGATTGTGGCCTACCGCAAGCTGAAAAACGTGAACCTGGTGCCGCCGATGATCACCGGCAGCAAAACGCTGGCAGGCGAGGTCAAGCCGCTGCGCTTTGCCCCGGGCTGGCTGGCGCTGGTAGTGCTGGCGGTGGCCGTCGTGCTGGTGGTGGGGGGCTTGTCGCTGGTGTAAACACCGGCGTCGGGCTTGGCAAAGGCACGCTGCGGCGTGCTTTTTGTTTTGCCGCGAGGTAGTGCGCGCGCTACGGTCATGCCGCTTTGGGCCGCCGCGGGTAGGCAAAACCTGTCTGCCCGGGTGGTTTTTCATGGTGAATGCTGCAGTAATCTGCTGCGCGCAGGCTTTAACTGTAATCAATTTAGTACACGGCCATTTCGTACCATAATGAGGCAACGATAAACGGAGACCACACCATGACCCGACGTACCAAGATTGTTGCCACCCTTGGCCCCGCCTCCAGCGACCCGCAAACCCTGGAACGCCTGCTGCAGGCCGGCGTCAACGTGGTGCGCTTGAACTTCTCGCACGGCAGCGCACAAGACCACATCGACCGCGCCGCGCTGGTACGCAGCACTGCCGACAAGCTGGGCCTGCCGGTGGCCATCATGGTGGACTTGCAAGGCCCCAAAATCCGCGTCGGCAAGTTTGCCAACGGCAAAACCACGCTCGCCAACGGCCAGCCGTTCATTCTGGATGCCGAATGCGCGCTGGGTGACGACGGCCGCGTAGGGCTGGATTACAAAGAACTGCCGGGCGACGTAGAGCCGGGCGCCGTGCTGCTGTTGGACGATGGCCGCATCGTGCTGGTGGTGGAAAAGGTGCTGGGTAGCCAGATCCATACCAAGGTAAAGGTGGGCGGCGTGCTGTCCAACAACAAGGGCATCAACCGTCAGGGCGGCGGCCTGTCTGCGCCGGCGCTTACCGCCAAAGACATCGACGACATCAAGGTGGCAGCCCAGCTGGAAGCCGACTACGTGGCGGTGTCCTTCCCCAAGAGCAGCGCGGACCTGTACATGGCGCGCACGCTGATCAACGCCGCCGGCTGTCAGGCGCGCATCATCGCCAAAATCGAACGCTGCGAAGCCATCACCAACCTGGACGACCTGATCAACTCTGCCGACGGCATCATGGTGGCGCGTGGCGACCTGGCCGTCGAAGTGGGTGACGCCGCCGTGCCGGCGCTGCAGAAGCGCATGATCCGCGCCGCACGCGAGCGCAACAAGCTCACCATCACCGCCACCCAGATGATGGAATCGATGATCAGCAGCCCGGTGCCCACCCGTGCCGAAGTGTCCGACGTGGCCAACGCCGTACTGGATGGTACCGACGCGGTGATGCTGTCCGCCGAAACCGCCGCCGGCCAGTTCCCGGTAGAAACCGTGGAAGCCATGTCGCGTGTGTGCATGGAGGCGGAAAACTCCAGCGACTACCAGCTGGAGCGCACCTTCCTCAACCGCGAGTTCACCCGTGTTGACCAATCCATCGCCATGGCCGCGCTGTTTACCGCCAACCACCTGCCGGTGCGCGCGCTGGTGTCGCTCACCCAAACCGGCTCTACCGCGCTGTGGATCAGCCGCGTCAACTGCGGCGTACCTATCTACGCGCTGACGCCCGAAGTAGGCACCTACCGCCGCCTGGCCATGTACCGCGACGTGTTCCCGATGCTGCTGCCCGCCGCCACCGACCAGAAAAAGCTGCTGGCCGCCGCCGAGCGCAAGCTGCTGGAACGTGGCCGGGTAGAGCAGGGCGACGTGCTAGTGGTCACCATCGGCGACACCGTCGGCATGATGGGCCACACCAACACCATGAAGATCATCAAGGCGGGCGAATCGCGTTAAACGGTTAGTGCCTGGCTAGCCAGGGCTGCTTTGTCTGTTACCTCTTGCGGCCAACCGTGCTTGGAACGGTTAGCCGCAATGTCATTCAGGCCATGAAAATACACTTTGCATTTATCGTGCAAAATGCCGATTTCATTGTTCTGTGGAAGCGCTGCTTCATCATGCCGAATCATGACAATTGCTTGCTATGATGCAAGGCCATGAGCAACGGAGGGGTCATGAAACCAGCGTACCTGCTGTACATTGCGGCAGCTGTACTGGTCGTACTGCTGGCTTGGGTGATGCTCGGTAGCAACCCTGACGACCCGCGTGTTTGCCCGCCGGAGCGTCGGGTCGGCAACTTCTGCAAAGCCAGCCTGCCCGGCGGCGTAATCTGGCTACGCGAGATCCCCGGCGCCCGCCCGGCGGGGTAGTGCGCGGGCTGTACGAGTGGTGCGTTATTCCGGCGCCGCGCCTGCCTGGCTGTGTTGGCGTGCATGGCTTTGTGCGGCGTTTCAGCACATGCGGATATAATCAGCCGCATTACGCCAGCCTCAGGTTTTGGTAATGGATAAGAAAAAGCTGTCTGAACGGGACATTTGCACCAAATTCATCACCCCCGCCGTGCAAGCTGCAGGTTGGGATACCCAGCGCCAGATGCGCGAAGAGGTAGGCCTTACCGCCGGGCGCGTGCTGGTGCGTGGCAACAAGGGGGTGCGTGACCGCAAGACGGTGCTGCGCGCCGACTACGTGCTGTACTTCAAGCCTGGCCTGCCACTGGCGGTGGTAGAAGCCAAGGACAACAAACACACGGTGCGCGATGGCATCCAGCAGGCGCTGAAGTACGCCGACATGCTGGATGTGCCGTTTGCCTTTTCCAGCAATGGCGACGGCTTTGTCTTCCACGACAAGACCCTGGCCGATGGCGTGCTGGAGCGCGAAATCACCTTGGCCGAGTTTCCGTCGCCAGACTTGCTGTGGCAGCGTTACCTTGCCTGGAAGGGCATTGCCAGCACGCAGGCAGCGCTATACGCGCAGGATTACCACCCCGGCCGCACCGCACGTTACTACCAGGTTAATGCCATCAACCGTTCGGTAGAGGCCGTGATCAAAGGCCAAAAGCGCGTGCTGCTGGTGATGGCCACCGGCACCGGCAAAACCTTTACCGCGTTCCAGATCATCTGGCGGCTGTGGAAGTCCGGCACATCCAAGCGCATCCTGTTTCTGGCCGACCGCAACATTCTGGTTGACCAAACCATGGTGGGCGATTTCAAGCCCTTTAAAGGCGCCATGGCCAAGCTCAGCGTCAATCAGAAAGGCGTGGAAAAAGTGGATGCCTCGGGGCAAATCAGCACCGAGATGGTGGCGCTGGGCGTGAATGCCGCCACCAAGAAGGTGGATAAATCCTACGAGATTTACCTGTCACTGTATCAGGCCGTTACCGGCAGCGAAGAAGAACGCAATATCTACAAGCAGTTCAGCCCCGACTTTTTCGACCTGGTGGTCATCGACGAATGCCACCGTGGCAGCGCCGCCGAAGATTCGGCCTGGCGCGACATTCTCGACTACTTCGGCAGCGCCGTGCACTTGGGCCTTACCGCCACGCCGAAAGAAACGGCAGACGTTTCCAACATCACCTACTTTGGCGAGCCGGTATACACCTACTCGCTCAAGCAAGGCATCGAAGACGGCTTCCTGGCACCGTACAAGGTCATCCGTGTCGATCTGGACAAAGACCTGGGCTGGCGCCCGCCCGTAGGCAAGGTGGATGCCAAGGGCCAGATCGTTGAAGACCGCATCTACAACCAGAAAGACATGAACAAGGCGCTGGTGCTTACCCAGCGCGACGAGGCCGTCGCCCGGCGCATAACCGAGCTGCTGCACGCCACCGGCCGCATGAACAAGACCATCGTGTTCTGCGAGGACATCGACCACGCCAGCCGTATGCGGCAAGCACTGCTGAATGCCAATAGCGACCTGGCGGCGGCCAACCCCAAGTACGTGGTGCAGATAACCGGCGACAATACCGAAGGCAAACTGGAGCTGGACAACTTCATCGACCCCAAGCGCGCCTACCCGGTGATTGCCACCACCAGCCGGCTGATGACCACCGGCGTGGATGCGCAAACCTGCAAGCTGGTGGTGCTGGACCGCACCATCAACAGCATGACCGAGTTCAAGCAGATCATCGGTCGCGGCACCCGTATCAACGAAGACTACGGCAAGCTGTGGTTCACCATTCTGGACTTCAAGAAAGCCACCGAAAACTTTGCCGACCCGGCGTTTGACGGCGAGCCCACCGTTATCTACGAACCGAGTGGTGGGGAGCCTATTACCCCACCCGAAGACACCGTGCTGCCGCCGGAAGGCGACGCTGCGCCCATGCCTGGTGCCGGTGAAGATGCCGGCGAAGCGGGCGATGCCCACGGCGGGCAGGGCGGTGGCGGGCGCGTCAAGTACGTCATCAACGACGTGCCGGTGTACGTGGTGAACGAGCGCGTGCAGTACATGGGCAGCGATGGCAAGCTGATTACCGAATCGCTGAAGGACTACACCCGCATCCAGCTGAACCAGCGTTTTGCTTCGCTGGACGCCTTCCTGCAAAGCTGGAGCGACGCTGACAAAAAGCAGGCCATCGTTGACGAGCTGGAAGCGCTGGGCGTGTTTTTTGACGAGCTGGCCAAAGAAGTAGGCAAAGACCTGGACCCGTTCGACCTGATCTGCCATATCGCCTTCGGCCAAAAGCCGCTTACCCGCCGCGAGCGTGCCGAGCAGGTAAAGAAAAAAGACTACTTCGCCCGCCACAGCGGTACCGCCCGCCGCGTGCTGGAAAAGCTGCTGGACAAATACGCCGATGAAGGCATTGCCAATATCGAACAAACCGAGGTGTTGCGAACGCCAGACTTTGCCGCCCTGGGTTCGCCGGTAGAGCTGATCAAATCGTTTGGCGGCAAGCCGCAATACCACCGCGCCGTGCGCGAGCTGGAACAAGCCCTGTACCAATAGCCCCCACGCCACCGACGCTGACGTGCCGGTAAAAACCGGCACCAGCGCCGTACTTGCCTTAAAATGCCACCCCACACGCGGGGCCAGCCGCCGCGGCTGCGCCCGCCGCGCGGGCTGCGCCGCCTTGCGGCCAACCTGGCACCCCTAGCACCGACCAGCTTTCCGAGACGTTCATGACCATCAGCACCACCCTCATCAAATCCATCCAGGACATCATGCGCCAGGATGCCGGCATCGATGGCGATGCCCAGCGTATTTCGCAGCTTTCCTGGCTGCTGTTCCTCAAGATTTTCGACGACCAGGAAACCGAAATCGAGATGATGCGCGATGACTACGTCTCGCCCATCCCGGAAGCCTACCGCTGGCGCAACTGGGCGGCCGACGCCGAAGGCATTACCGGCGACGCCTTGCTGAACTTCGTCAACAACCAGCTGTTTGCCGAGCTGAAAGACCTGTACACCGCCACCAACCCGCGCGCCGAGGTGGTACAGGCGGTGTTTGAAGACGCCTTCAACTACATGAAGTCCGGCCAGCTGCTGCGCCAGGTCATCAACAAGATCAACGAAATCGACTTCAACAGCCAGCAAGACCGCCACCAGTTCAACGACCTGTACGAAAAAATCCTCAAAGACCTGCAAAGCGCCGGCAACGCCGGCGAGTTCTACACCCCGCGTGCGGTGACACAGTTCATGGTGGATAGGGTCAATCCGCAGCTGGGCGAAGCGGTGCTGGACCCGGCCTGCGGCACCGGCGGCTTTCTGGCCTGCGCGCTGGAGCATCTGCGCCAGCAGGTAAAGACGGTGGACGACCAGGCCCTGCTGCAGCAAGCCATCCACGGCGTGGAAAAAAAGCAGCTGCCGCACCTGCTGTGCATTACCAATATGCTGCTGCACGGCATCGAGGTACCCAGCCAGATCCGCCACGACAACACGCTGGCGCGCCCGCTGGTGAGCTACGGCCCGCGCGACATGGTGGACGTCATCCTCAGCAACCCGCCGTTTGGCGGCACCGAAGAGCCGGGCATCGAGGCCAACTTCCCGGCCGATGTACGCACCAAGGAAACCGCCGACCTGTTTCTGGTGTTGATGGTGGAGCTACTCAAGCAAAACGGCCGCGCCGCCGTGGTGCTGCCCGACGGCACGCTGTTTGGCGAAGGCGTTAAAACGCGCATCAAGGAAAAGCTGCTCACCGAGTGCAACCTGCACACCATCGTGCGCCTGCCCAACGGCGTGTTTGCGCCGTACACCGGCATCAAGACCAATCTGCTGTTCTTTACCAAAGGCCAGCCCACAAAAGACATTTGGTACTACGAGCACCCGTACCCGGCCGGCTACAAGAGCTACAGCAAAACCAAGCCGATTCGCATCGATGAGTTCGATGCTGAAAAAGCCTGGTGGGGCAGCGAAGCCGACGGCTTTGCCAGCCGCGTCGAGAACGAGTTCGCCTGGAAAGTCAGCATCGACGACATCCGCGCCAAGGGCTTTAACCTGGACCAGAAAAACCCGCATGTCGGCGAAACCGTCAGCCACGACCCGGACGAGCTGCTGGCGCAGTACCAGGCGCTGCAGGCCGACGCGCAAGCCTTGCGCGACCAGCTGAAAGCCATCCTCGCCGCCGCATTGGCCGGCTCGTCGGCAGACACGGGGGCCAAGGCATGAAGTTGACCGAAGGCTTCAACCTGCTGGCCACCGCGCCGGACGGCATCAAGCGCCTGCGCGAGCTGATTCTGAGCCTGGCGGTACAGGGCAAGCTGGTGCCGCAAGACCCGAACGACAAGCCGGCGAGCGAGCTGCTGAAGCAAATCCGTGCCGAGAAACAGCGGCTGGTTGCGGAAGGGAAAATAAAAAAGGATAAGGAGCTGTCTGTTATCGCTCCTGATGAGCAGCCATTTAAAATTCCCGCTACTTACGAGTTGATTAGACTGGGCACTGTCCTCAGTATGGTTAATGGTCGTGCATTCAGGTCGGCAGACTGGATTTGTGAAGGAATTCCAATTATCCGAATTCAGAACTTGAATAATATTGATGCACCATTTAACTATTGCGCACGAGAGGGTCTTGATGAGCGTCATCTTGTTCGAAATGGGAATTTGCTCATAAGTTGGTCAGGTACGCCTGGTACGTCATTTGGTGCTTTTATTTGGAATAGAGGGGAGGCGGCGTTAAATCAACACATTTTCCGCTGCGAACAAATTGGTTCCGCCTATGCCCCGGAATTTTTAAAACTTGCGATAAACAGCCAGCTAAATGTGCTCATTTCTCAAGCGCAAGGTGGTGTGGGACTTCAACATGTGACGAAGGGAACGCTGGAATCACTAGTTCTGCCACTCCCCCCTCTCGCCGAACAATCCCGCATCGTCGCCAAGGTCGAAGAGCTGATGGCGCTGTGCGATGCACTGGAAGCGCGCGGCCAACTGGAGGCCGAGCAGCACGCCCGCCTCACCGCCACACTGTTCGACGCGCTGGCTGCCAGCGAGTCGGCGCAACAGCTGCAGGAAAACTGGGCCAGGTTGGCCGCAAGTTTCGACCTGGTGCTGGACCGCCCGCAAGCGGTAGACGCGCTGGAACAAACCATTTTGCAATTGGCCGTGCGCGGCCTGCTGGTGCCACAAGACCCGGCCGACGAACCCGCCAGCGAACTACTCAAGTGTAGGATCCCATTTCCGTCTAGATTTGGGACATTACTAAATCAACGGGGTTCTAGCTGAAAGTGGGACGGATCAGGCACCGGCGTCCCATTTTCGTAGATTATCCTCTCCCATGCGTTAGCACGTCGCTTCACGGTGTCGTGCCACTTCGTCAGATCGCCGACGCTGTGCTTGGCGATGAACCGTTCAAGCGCTTCGGAACGAGTATATACCAACTGGCGGCATGCTTCGATGCTGGTTCCCCGAAGGGGATAGATCGATACAGCCTTCAGCATGAGCATTGCCTTTCGGGGGGAGCGGCCAATCCTGTCAGCTATCTCGGTACCGAAAATGTGCTGACGGAGGAACCGATCTACGTCGACTTTTCGGACTCGGGAGCCATGGTGCTTGCTTGTCCCGAGCTTGTGAGACCGAATGTAGTCGTTCTGGGTGAGCCAGTAAGCAACCTGCTGTTTCACCCCCAGCACTTCCGCAAGCTCGGGAATCGTAATCCAGTTGGCCCGATCTGTTTGCATGGCGGCTCGCCACTGGATCAGATCCTTACGCTTGAACACCCAGCGGCTGATGCCTGTTTTGCCGATAAGCGTTCTGTTCAGCACCAGTGTCCCCGCCTTGACCTCCTCCACTAACGACACAACCTCGTCCGCGTTCCACTGCCAGTATTGTAAGACGTCCGCGAGCGATATCTCGTCATCTTCTATGTAGTAAACACGAGGAAGCGCCTCGCCCAGTTCTGCCAGCTGGTATACCTCCGTACTGGAGATGCACCACGGCAGGTGCTGCTGGTCGTTCACACGTCTGGCGGATGGGAAAAGCAGCTTCAGTATCCGCCTCATCCTTACTTTGCCCAGCCCAAGAATCTCCATGGCCTTGCTCAGGGTGATTTCTCCAGCCAGCTCCTCCTCCACTCGTGCCAACTGGTCTTTCCGTACCATCAGGAAATGCCTGCCCTTGGCGCTGATTGTCTCTTGTCCATCCAGTTGCCCAGATCGGACGAGATACCTCACCCTGGCCATCGAGATGCCGAGCCGGTCTGCTGCAGCCTTGCCCGGTATCCACTGTACGTTTTCCAGTATGGTATCGGTCAGGCGTCGGTTTCGTTTGGCCAGTGCGCCTTTCCAGTTATGAGAGACCCACTGTTCAAATGCTTCCCGCACAGGACTGTAGATGCCACCGCGCAGGCCTCCTTTATATAGGTATTGGTACGCATCCTTGAACACGGCTTTCAGACTGATCCTGGCTTCTCCACCAGTGTTCTGTATCACATCTAGCATACGGTGAAATTTCTCTGGCCAGAAAACCAGCATCTCTGCCGCCAGTGACGAGACGGTCCAGGACACAACCATTGCACCTGCGTTGGCGATCTTGAGCGGTTTTTGGCTTGCAGCCGGATCCAGATACGCCCCTAGATACCGGATCAGCGATTGCACTTGATCAATCGTCATCCCATGGAACGGATAGCCATGCTGGTAGCGGATGTCCTGTCTGAACAGTATCTGCTCTAGTACCTCGCCGAGCAAAATGCTGGCGGGTGGTGCATCCTCCGGCATCTCCTGACGGAGGTCCGCACCACAGTTACAGCGCAGCAAGCTATCCCGTTGCCAAGTTAGGTGTTCTCCACAGCTTGAGCAGCGATCGATCAGCCACACGCCATGCTTATGGCAGGTGTCAAAGTGCAGAACTTCCCACCCCAGTTGCCAGCGAGGATCTTCTCCTAGGCAGTGAGGACAAAACCGAGCGTACTGTCGATTCCAGATACCCGGCTGTCCTTGCTGAAGCGTGGCCACGTACCGCACCTGCTCATGTAATTCCGGATAGAGCTGCGGGTGTGGCAGTAGTTGTTGCTGCAGTAAGGCCTCCACGTCGTATGCGATTCCAATTTGCGCCAAGTCCCGCAGATTCATGAAATTGGCTTCTGCCAGTCTGAACAGGTAGCCAGTGGGACCCTCGGTCCGAGAGGGATGAGGGCGGATTAAAAGAGTCGGTATTGGTGGTGCATTGGTACTGTCATGCATTGCTTGCACCTCCCTTGGTGGTCCGTAATCCGAGTTTTACGGCGACGGGGGAGCCAACAGGGTCCTTGCGCGTATGCTGGTAGAAAACTTCCCCTGGTCGGTTTAGTGGGCGTATGGGTGATTCGGGGTGAAATGGGTTCAGGATGTCTGGTACATCTTTCCAGATCCGCTCGCGGAAACCGGCAGCCAGCACGTCTAGCGACAACGTATTCAATCTGGCCAGGTTGGCGGCACATACCGCACCCTCTAGTAGCTTGATGGTGTAGTCGAGTAAGCCAAAGCTGGCCGTATGAATGCGACGGGCAAGATTAGCCTCATGCAGGGGAATCTCGCTTTCCATCGGTAGGCACGGGGCAATGGCTTTGAGCAGACCGCGGTACTCGATGAAATCTGCCTCATCTTCAAGGGAGAAAGGGTCCATCTGGATGCATTGCGAGAAGCGGCGAGACAACTGCTCATTACTACGGATGACCAGTTCTGCGGCGGGCAGGCCACACCCGATTACCACCAGACCTGTGCTTTCCAGCAGGTTTTTTAGCCAGTCGGTGACATCGCGAAATGCTGTCACGCTCGGGGTGTAGAACAGGTGCTGAAACTCATCCAGCAGCAATACTTCCACACTGCACTGCTTGATGAATTCCACGAGCCGGGTCGTCTTTTCGGGTGCAGTGCCGCGATGTGATTTACGGTCTCCCATGGTCTCAAGAATGGCACCGGCCAAGCTTCGTACCGTGGGAGAGGAGGGCACTCGAACGATCAGTACAGGGATCTGTGTCCGTTGTGCTCCAAAGGTGCGGGGATATTCAGCTGCATAGGTTTTCAGGACGGTACTTTTACCAGCACCGGAAGGCCCGATCAGTAGCATGCCACCGCCCACACCATGGGTACGACGTCGGTGGTGCAACTCGGCGATTAGGAACACAGCATTTCGGAATCGCTGGTGGCAAATCGGCTCCAGTAGCAGCTTGTAGCCCAGCACTTTCTCCGAGGCGACGCCGGCAGCTGGAACAAACTTTTTCATCATCAGAAGGGGATCCATCAGATACCCCCTTTCTTGGTCGATACAGAAAACTCAGGCAGGTCGTCGCTCAAGCCGTCCGGTAGGTCTACCGGAGGGGTAACCTTCTTCCGCTTTGCGGGTTTGCGGGCTTCGGCCAATGGGTCCTGTTTCGCAAGTGCAGCCTCACTATTCAGGTTGTACTGACGTGCCCCCGACTTACGATAGCCCATCTTTTTGTGCTGCAGCGCCGCTTGCGCGATCTCCTGGATTTCGCGTTTTGCCTCCAGCAACTCCGCTGTATTGCACTGCTCACCGAACTTCTTGCGCGCATGGGCGCGGATGGTGCGGTGCATTTCCCTGGTGAGACCCGCAGCGTACTCAATATCTCGAGCCGGCACACGGAGGTACACCTTGCTGTCCGGATCCAGGACATGGATGTGGCCAACATCGTCCTCGTAATACTTGATATCCACAGGAAGGTTCTTACCGGTACGGCGGCGAATAAGTTGTACGGTGTGATCGTTGTAGTGCAGGCCTTCGAATTCGATCCCATAGTGAAATAACGTGCGTTGGGCAGGGATACCGGCAATCAGCTCCAACTGCTGAGGATCGAGCGGTAAGGCAATTGGCGTGGTTTCGGCTGATTCCTGCCATCGGTCCAGTGGCCGGCTTTTGATACCCCGGTGCGGAGTGACGTTGTAAACGTCGACAATCCATTTGATGACCAAGTGGGTTAACGTCTGCATATCCAGGCAGGCCTGCTTTTCTGAGTCGTAATCTCCTCGCTGTGTTGGGTTGGAAAAGGTAGTTCCAGGCAAGGAATGAATCAGTCCCGCGCTTATGGTCCGGTTGAGACGCTCGATCCCGCCTTTCTGGAAAGGCATTTTCGAACCGCAGAACAACAGTTCAATTGCCAGTTCAAGACATGCTTGTTGGAAGCCAGTGCCATGCAGGTCTGGGCCATTGTCTACGGCGGCCAGTCCAGGTATCCCATGTGCAGGCCAGATATTTTTGATGTCTGGAAATTGAGAAAGCAGATCATCCTTAGGCAGGATACTGCGACGCAGACACTGTAATAGTGAGTTCGACGACGGTGCACCAATACTGATGTAGAAGCCGACAACCATCCGAGAATAACTATCGATCGCCAGGGTAATCCATGGCCGCCCCAGCGCCAGCCCCGTCACCAAGTCGATAATGATGATATCCAGCGGCGTATGGTCGATCTCTATGCGCTCCAATATGGCTTGAGTCTTGACCATGCCAATGGCGGCCCGGTACTTCATGCGAGTGGCTTCAGCCCCTTCCCGAGCCAGATCGACCAAGTCTTGCTGAAGCTCTCCCAACCAACGATAAACGGTGGTTCGCCCTGGACATTTCATCTGTTCATGTGTGGGTAGCATCTGATTGATAGCCAGGACGCGCTCTCTGATGCGTTCATAGACCTTGAGCTGGGGTAGCTTGTTATTTGTCAGGTAAACCTCAGCAAGCACCTCTTCGAAAATGGCATAGCTGGGCTTGTGCTGGTGGACAGACGCCGGGCGATTCCAAGGAATCAGCTTCAGAATGGACCGGGTTTGCCGGTAACGCCGCCACCAGACAGAGACAGTCGAAGGGCATGGCGGCTCCATATCGCCGATTTCTGCTGCGATTTCACCGATACGTTCAGCCCATACAGCTGGGTTATAGGCGGTCTGATCTGGGTTCAGTTGCTGCAGGTAGTACAAACGGCGTTTGGCAATCTGCTGGATTTTGATTGGATAGGTCGATAGATCACGAGGGGTAACGACATAGAGCACGTTCCCCAGATTAGCCAGTGACTGCTCATCAATCAGCCACTCTTGCGATTGCCAGCGTTGCAAGAGCTCGGCATACGTCAGATTCAGGATTTCGCCATCCTCGGAACACAGCTGCAACTTGCCGCTGGCGAGCCGTCGATCCAACTCCCAGCGCGTCTGTCCAGCAATGAAGAGAAGCCCTCGCTTAAAAGTAAATCGCTGCATTTGCTCCTCCGGTGGGTAGTTGCACGGAGGATGCCGGTGTGAGTACCTGCGACAGGTCAGCGACAAGCAAGCCTTTTGCTATCAGGGCATAGGCCACATCTGTACCAAACATATCCAGGTACTCTTGAAGACTGCCGTGGTTGTATCCGTGCAGCTTCGCTGCAATCTCCTTGACTGACGGTAAGTTCGCGGGAGGGTAGTTGTACCAATGTCGTAGTCGCTTAAGATTGCTGAACTGGGGTTCTTGGTATATTTCCTGTTCGGTCAGGATCAGAAAATGTTCGCCCTGCTCCTGTAGATGCTTTGCTATCCATGTGTATTTGGTTTTTACCACGGGCCGTTTGAGCTCGCCTGATGGTTTGACCTCAATGAGCAAGGAGGTCTCATCGCACAAGTTAACGCGTAGATCCGGGACATAGCGACACATCACTTCGCCGTTCCAATAGACAACTTCCTCAGGCTGCTCCTGATAGCTGATCACACCCGGTGACAGCTCAATCAATAGCAGAGCAGCTTTTTCTAGGGGGGACTCCCAAAGCACCATTCTGTCGAGTTTTTTTGAGGGGAAGTCACCACGAATGTTCCTCCCCCTACGGGTAACGACTTTGCGTACTCGCATCGTTTTCTCCTGGTAACGCAGGCAAGACTTCTCCCTGCGCTACCACGCATCTGTTTGGAAAAAGCCAATCGCAGGACGAGCGAAACCGCCGTTCAGCTGCTTGCTGACCGTTTTTGGCTTGAAGTGTGGGAAAGTGGCTTGACCGCTAAGATGCGTGAGACGATACTGAGCTTGTTGAGGGCAAAGGTTTCGGCTTTTGCATCAAAGGGCTAGCCACTGTGCTAGCCTTTTTTACATATCTGTCTCCTCGTTCTGAGTTGGTGACGCCCCCTCTACACGAGGGAATTTCCAATTTAAATATCCAAACAAAGCTTTGTCCCCCACTCATGGGGTGCGGCTGTCCCCTTCGGCGGAGAGCTTCCTTGGTGAACGACGCTGCATTGCCTCATGTAGGATGGCGATCAGTTCCGCGTTCACACTGCGGAAGTTTGAAGCGGCTTGAGTTTTCAGCCAGTTTGCTACCGGCATCGGTAACCGATATTGCGACCGGTAAATTTCTGTTTGGGCATCCATCATCGTAGTGCTCCAAGTGTGTTGACACATTTCTCATATTGGCATGGTTTTATTCTAGTGCCAATTTTATGCTTGAAATTTCTTAAAATGATGTCAAACTGACATCAATTCTGGGGCTTAACTAGGCAAAGCCAATGACTGACGACATTTACCGCACACAACTCCGCCTCCCAATCAGAGTGTATGAACGATTAAGAGTCGCAGCCGAGGAGTCTGGCAGGTCACTCAATGCCGAAATCGCACATCGGCTAGACGTGTCCCTGACCGCGAAGACCATAGGTACTGATGCCAGCCAGCCCACAGAAAGGCAAAAAGCAGAACTCCTGCTGGACTTTGAAGCATGGCTGAGAGAGTCGAGTACCTACCAAAATGAAAAAACGGCTTACCGAGAATACTGCCGTCTCTACAACGGTGCAGACCCCGATTGGGAACAAGTTGAGCCAGTCCATGGCATTGAAGAGGTAAACCCACGATTCCTGCGCGACCTGGCATTAGCGTGGCGCCGATATGCTAGGGAGTCCGTATATGTTCAGCAGTTCACAGACCCAACACGGCCGCAGCGCCTTGCCCCTGAGCGCCGCAAAGGCGAACTTGTGATGTCTTATCTCGGCTGGTGCAACGCACTGGAGAATGACCCACTAGCACCAGCTTCATTGGTTGAGTTTTGCAGGCAATACAACGATGGAGAGGGGCGCAAGGTCCTGGAGATGCCCGAGATTTCCCCCGGCTATCTAGAGGAGCTCATGGGTGTATGGCTTTACAACTTGCCCGTGCAGCTCGCCGGGACTCCTGGCGATAGAGACTTCATGCACCAAGCGCTGAAGGCTATGCAGAAACATCAAGAGGACAAGCTTAAAACCATTGAAGCGGCCATGAGCCGTTTTGCTGATGTGGATCTGGGCAAGATGTGATCGCGGACAGTCTCTCAGGCATTGCCATGAGGGGGATGCCATTGGTACTCCAGAGCAGCTAGCACGTCCTCCAGGAAGTACCTGCGCCCGGCCCTTGGCAAGCAGGCCGGCGGCATGCTGATGGACCGACGTCCACCCCACCTTGAGTAGCACGTGACTTTAGCGTCCAATCCACCATGACAAGGAGTTGGACATGAAGAAACGATTCACCGAAGAACAGATCATCGGCTTCCTGCGCGAAGCAGAAGCCGGCATGCCAGTCGCCGAGCTGTGCCGCAAGCATGCCTTCTCGGAAGCCAGCTACTACCTCTGGCGCAGCAAGTTTGGTGGCATGAATGTCTCGGAGGCCAAGCGTCTCAAAGAGCTGGAAGCCGAGAACGCTCGGCTGAAGAAGCTCCTGGCCGAGACCATGCTCGAGAACGAGATCACCAAGGAAGCCCTCCGAAAGAAGTGGTGAGCGCACCGTCACGGCGGGAGCTGGTGCGCCGCTTGATGGGCAAGGGGCTGAGTGAACGCCGCTCGTTGCGGGTGGCGGGCATGAGCCCCAGCGCTTTCCGCTACCAGCCGCGATCAGACCGTAATGCCTCGCTCAAGGAAAAAATCATCACCCTGGCGCAGCGCCACCGGCGCTACGGTGCCGGCATGATTTACCTGAAACTGCGGCAGGAAGGTATGCAGGTCAATCACAAACGGGTCGATCGGCTCTATGCCGAGGCGGGTCTGCAAATTCGTCGGCGCAAGTGCAAGAAAGTGCCGCTGGCAGACCGTCATCCGCTGGTGCGGCCGATGGCGGCCAACCAGGTTTGGTCGATGGACTTCGTGTTCGATCGGACAGCAGAGGGGCGTGTCATCAAGAGCCTGACCATCGTTGATGGCGCCACGCACGAAGCAGTGGCCATTGTGCCGGAACGGGCGATGAGCGGCGTGCACTTGACGCGCGTTCTCGACCAGTTGGCGCAGACGCGAGGCTTGCCCAAAGCCATCAGGACGGATTACGGCAAGGAGTTCTGCAGCCGTGCGATGCTCACTTGGGCGCATGCTCGGGGTGTTCAGCTCTTCCTCATTGAGCCGGGCAAGCCGAATCAGAACGCTTACATCGAATCGTTCAACGGGCGCTTCCGGGACGAATGCCTGAACGAACACTGGTTTACCAGTCTGCGCCATGCTCAGGTCGTCATCGAAGCCTGGCGAAGGGAATACAACAACGAAAGGCCGAAGAAAGCGCTGGGTGGTTTGACGCCAGCGGCCTACGCCAAATTACTGGCGGAGAAATCAGGTAAATTAGCCTCGGACTCTAAAGCGTAGTGCTACTGAGACTGGGGGGACGTCGCAATTAGCAGCCTGAGCTGTGCAGAAAGGGCTGGGTCATTACACCTTCAATAGCTTAGAGAATGTGCGCCAAGTAGTCAGCTATCCGTTGCTTGTTACGACTCATACCGGTACAGCCTCCGCGATAACCCGGGCACGGAAGGAGTCAGGCAGCGCATTGGGTGTCAGCACATCGACTGGCACACCAAGCAGTTTGCGCAGTTCGTAGCGGATGGCACCGATATCCATCATCGTAGTTTCAGGAGTCGGGTCTATCAGGATGTCGAGGTCGCTGTCGTCGGTATCGTCGCCGTGAATGACGGAACCAAACAGCCGTGCATTGCTAGCGCGATGGGCCTCGACAATGCTGCGAATGCTGGCCCGATGGGCTTGGAGAGCTTCAGAAGGTTTCATGACCTTACCAACAGGCCCATCAGAACTAAGGAAGGTCTGAATAAGTACCTGCGTCAAAATATCAGAATAATATAATCAATGCATTATGACGCACTAAGGTTGCAATCGGCTACTGAACCTCCCCCACTTTCCTAGATACCTCGTGAGTTTCACACTAGGCTCCACAAAGAAGTGTCATGAGCAAGTCGTGTTTCCCTGAAGAGTTCAAGATTGAAGCCGTCAAGCTGTTTACACAAGAATCAGGACAGGCCCGCTGGTGGCGGTATCGGACAGCCGAACGGCTACTTCAACCATTGGCGAACTCACCTTCCCGCCCCATACCATCCAAGCCAGCGGGATATCATCCTCTGCGCAAGTGCGAAACAGCTTTAGGCATAATACGTGCCACTAATTCTCAGAGGGAGAAAATTTACTGACATTGCTAATGTCATTTTGTGGTCTGATCTATGAGATACATCCGACATAGCTCGTCGGACATCAAACCGCTGGCCACCTAGCCATTGAAATCGGTTGTACCGGGGATGTCGACATGGCACCCATTCTTACCAAGGCTCACAGTTAGCTTCTATTGCACTTGCCCAAACCGCGAATGCATTCGCAATTTCACCTTCCACCAATACACCTGCTTCCAGCCCGTGATCCAGCCCTGATTTGGTGAAGTTTGCGCTACCCACATAAGCTTTTACAAAATCGGCAATAATGAGCTTGGCATGCAGGATAGGTGTCAGACCTTCATGCGGTTTAGGGGCCAGTACCCGTACCTGCGCACCGGCCTGTTTCAGGATCTTGACGAAGTTCCTCAACCCCTCTACATCGCGTTCTTTCATCTTGGCCTGGGGCTGAGTAAATATGGTGACTTGGATGCCTTGGTAACTCTGGCGTCCTGCAGCGGCCAACAGTGCTTGGGTGCCATCTGCGCGCCAGTAAGGTGAGAAAATTATGAGGTTCTCATTGGCGCTTTCCAAGAGCTTGCCAAGGGCGACGAGTAAACTACCTCCCCACAGACCTGAAAATGCGGACTGATTCGCCAAAAAGGGGTCCAGATGCTGCGGGGCGCTACATAGAGCTTGCGTGCCGGTGGTAATGGGTTGTCCGGCATAAGTCCCGTAAGCGTGCGAGTATGCTTCCCAGGGAACGCCAACAGTCAACTCATTCCAGGCCTCTTTCGGGAAAGACGGTAAATGCAGGTTGGCGTTCGCTCCGTGAGTAGATTGCATCTTGCTCACATGTGCGCTGACCGCCACGGTCATCTCGTGAGCCAGGACCCGGGCCTGTGGAATCGACAGGCTCTTCATATAGTTGGCTAGCCCATAGATGAGCAAGGCCCGCATCGTAATGCTCATGCCTGCCAGAAACCCTTGGGAATCCAGAGGCTCTGCCCCTTGTCGGCATAGCCGCCATGCAGGTAGGAGCGCGAGACACCAACGTTGAATGTTTCACAACCGCGCGAAATCTGGATGCAACCGGGACAGGCGGAGCCCACGTCCGAGCAAATTGGATCAAAAGCGCAGTTGTAGGCGTGCAGTGAAGCGTCATCGAACCAGCGCCGCAAGTAATGCTGGAAAAGCGTCAAGAGGCCGCCTGCAGTGTAGTTTTGCACTGAGGTAACATAAATTAGGAAGCTTAGGTCCATCGGCAGGATGTACTCCGTAAGCGTCTGGCTGTCGTAGCCGCTGTGGCGCCGTGCAGTAAGCATCAGCGTGTGGCTGATGGTATGCAACAGGTGAAACGGAGCAGCTATTTGCGCCCCCAGGGCCTTGGTTAGCTCTGCAGCTTGCCCGGGCGGCTGGGTCAGGATGGGACTATTTTTCAGCAAATAGGCCTGGGCAGCCGCCCTTGAAGCCAGAGCTTCAGGCGGCGGTGTCTCCCATCCCGCGCTGTGGACACACCAGTTCAAGACCTTGAGCGAGTCGAGTTTGATCCATAAAGCTTCGGTTTGAGCGCTCAAGGCATAGAGTACAGCCTTGCCCTTTGCCGAAGAACGCACCCGGTCTTCGAATGGATTAAGCTTGACCGGCACTTCGTCCGGGCTGCGCTCGGGCTCGCGCTTTTCGCGCGTGAAACCAACCGCCGATAAGACCACTTTGAGGTCAGGAATGTGGGCGATGTCCTGCACCCCGAACATGTCCTGCACGTCGCGCCAATCCTGGGTTCGGCTAGCCCTGATGGTCGGATCGACCGTAGCGTCGATAGACGGCTGAAGGCCTTGTCGACCGACATCATGGCGAAGCAGCACTGCTTCCATAGTGCGACGTTGCTTGATGAGTTCTAGTAAGACATCGTCGCGGTCGATGAAATGACGAACGGCTAGGAAGGTGCCCTCCGATGCCCCTGACTTGCTAATAAGCTTGGAAAGTTTCTCCTTCGAGATGTCGAGGATCGAACCTAGGTCAGTGCCGGCCGCAATGAGGGCCTCGAGCTTGACGATGTCTTGCTCAAGCTTTTCTCGTTCGGCGTGGATCTGACCTAGTTCCTCTGGGGTGGCCGTGCCTCCTTCGAGGATCTGCAGAAGCTGGGACTGCAAGGCCAAGCTATCAATGCAGCCGAGAAGTCCAAAGGCTACTCCTTCGGCTAAGTCCTTGGCGCGCCCCGTGAGCCCGCCGCCTTCGGCCAGTCGTGCGAGCTCACACTGCACACTCGAGACGAGTTGACCAGGCGTCTTGGAAAGCGCCACGAACTGCAACACTTGGGGGAAAAAGGCATCCCCACCTCCGACCGGTGTTCCCTTTTGCAGGGGCGGAAAGTTCTTGCCACTGTTGGCACTATTGACAGAGCAGGTCGGACACAAATCCGTGGTGGCGCCAGAGACGTTTTCGTCGGTGGTCATGTCGAAGAACATGTTCTGGCGGTACATGCCAGTGTTCGCTCGCAGGCCAAGGGCAATGTGGCCGCGCGCCGCTGGCGGGACCGTTATGGCTGTTATGTGGCCACAGCGGTGTACCACGACGTAGGGCACTTGGTGCATCAAGCCGTGGCAGCCCTTGCGGTTGCAGCGGATGTTAGCGTTGCCGCCGCTGCCCGTGATACGTCCTTGCGCGCTCGTGAGCACAAGCTCGGGCGCCCGCTTGGGTTTGTCGTGATTTTCCAGCGCGCCGCATTTGCTGCAACGTAGGACCATAGGAAACGGCGTAACATATATTTCGCTGGGGGCTTGAACCCGGAAGTCGTTGCGTTCGGCAGCTTCCTCGAAGAGAGCGTCAACCGAGCCGCCATTGCTCTTCCAATCGAAAAGGAACTTGCGTACCGCGTCAATCAGCTGATTGCGGTCGAGCCCTTCCAATGCGTCCTCTTTGTCCCCAACGCCAACGACCTGGGCCAGCGACTGATTGCGTAGGCGTGTGACGGCGCCCGGAAGGTAATTTTCGTAGAAGATCCGGCTGTTCTGAATCAGTTCTTGTTCGATCTGGTCGGCCATAGCGGTTACCTCCCCAGGGCATGGAGCACGTGCGCGGACTTGGCATCCAGCGGCGTGATTTCGACTTGGTTTTCGATGTCGCGGAAAGACCGCATAGGGCCGAACTTGTAAATGGACTCTAGAGCGGTGCCTAGGTCCTTGTCAGCATTGGCTGCGTTGAGGTTTTGCAGTCGATGTAGTCCCCGGTTGACCTCCTCGTCCAGCTGCTTGCGAAATGTGGTAAGTACCCGGATGTCGAAATACGGCTGCACCGCAGGTGGTACATCCAGTGCCTCGATCAGCATGCCGCGCAGTTTTTGGCGCGCGATGCCTGTGGCGTCGTTGAGAACTTTGTGCAACTGGCTGGCACCGCGGTTGAGTCCTTCCCCCCAACCTGGCTGGAACTTGGCCCAGTTGAAGACCACCGCAGTGAAGACGCCGGGCAAAGTCCGCTGCAGCACATTGGGTGCAAAGCGGTTAATGGGAACTGAGTCAACCAGCTTGTCAAGGAAGAAGTGGTAATCCCCGAAGTTGAGGAAAACTCCCGACTCGAATAGCTTGCCCGCACTTAGGATCGATATGACGATGCCGGGTTGAGTGCGTCCACTGCGCGCGGAGGATTGGATGTACTCCGCCGTTGAGGGCGGCCAGCCGTCAAGTACCATGAAATTGAGTTCCGAGATGTCAACCCCGTGAGAAACAACACTCGTGGCCACAATATGGCGCATAGGGTCGCTGGGCGTCTTGGTTTCTACGTGGTGGATAGCTCCAAGAATGTCGTCTAGGGAGGTCTGGCCGTCAAGCAGTACATGGGTGCGCGGCTGTGCATATCTAGGGTTGAGGTTTTCGAGGTGCTCCCGGATGATCGTCGTCTGGCGCTTGCGGATCGCGTAGATCAGATCGGTGTTGAGGTATTTTCCTATGTAGTCGACGAGTTCCGGCACCCGAGCCGCAGGAAAGCCAAGTTGCTGGATAACTTCAGGATTCATGGCCGCCAGCCCCTGGAGCCAATGGTCGATCTGGTCCAAGTACCGTGAGGCGACCTCAGCGGCAGCGCGCTCGGTGCCACCACGCGTGAAACTAAGCGGCAAGACGCCAGCGAACCAGCGCCGAATCAACGGATCACTCCCATCCCTGCTGATACGCGCGTAAAAGGACTCTCCCTTTTTGGCGCCGGGAGCTGGAAAACGTCGGCCCGGCCGCATGTACAGATGAAGGATGTGGTTCTCAAAGTCTTTAATAGTGGCCGTGGCTGCCAAGACCTTCGATGCTTGGCCACCGTGGCCGACTTGCAAGCTCTGCAGGAGAGTCTCGTAGTGGGCATCGAAGTTGCCTAAAGACTCGCGCAAGAGGTGCAGTTCGTCTTGGATCAGGAAGGGAATGCCTGGATCGAGCATAGGCGCAAGCTGCAGCGTGCGCACCTTGCTGGTACGAGAGTTATTTCCGCACTCCATGGACTCGTATTCGTCCTGCACATTCTTGACGATGCGTTGGTGCCTGCATTTCGCCTCAGCGGTGAAGCCGTGTTCTGGACAGAAATGCCGGAAGGCTCCGAAATACCCTGCGAACTTCTCATTGTGGGCAATGACGGCAAGCTTATCGACTGTGCCAACTAGCACCGTAGGCAAATAGCGGTAGCACTCTTCGTCGCTAACGTAGATGCCGACTTCGCCCGCGATGCCCTCTCCGTGATCACCCAATGAAGCTTTCGTGTTGCTCCAGCACTCAGGGTTGTTGCAGCAGTGCAGCATGCGTGAGCGCGCTATGTCTGTCTTCATTCCTACTGAGCCAGCCTTGCCACAATACGGACAGTCGGTGATGAATTGGAAGCGCTGCAGCTGCTCAGGGGTCAAGTCGGGCAACCAGACTGCCGAGCCTTTGACTTCGGATCGGCTGATATTGCCTGGAGTGCCACTGCCGGTGTAGTAGCCTACTGTGAATGGATGCCCCTTGATGGACTCCCGACAGCGCAACATTTCTGCTTGAGCCACAACGTAAGAGAGACGCTGGAACTGCTGGGCGGAAAGCATACGTAGCGGAAAACGCATCCAGGCAGTGGTGCCATATAGCCGCCCCCGCACCCTAGCATAGAGCATTGCAAAGGCAATGATGCCTAGGTAGGCCTCGGTCTTACCACCGCCGGTGGCAAACCACAGCACGTCCGCAGTTTCGGCCACATTTTGGCGCTCGTGCACCATGCAGTGGCGCTCGTAGACTGACCTGACCTGTGTGAGGATAAAGCCCAGCTGGAACAGGTGCCAGCCATCAAAGGTCTTGCCTTGCAAAGCGATGGCTCGTCCCATGACTTCATTCATCCAGGCAAAGCACCGACGTAGATCCTCGTGCTTGCGCAGTAGTTCGACACCGTCGGTGATGAGCGCCACCTCGCGGTTGTAGGCCGCGCGGTCGTTCTGGACCTCCTTAAGCTCGGCAGCTTTGCCCGCTGCTTGGAGTTCGGCTTCCACTGCATCCCAGATCACATTGTAGTTCTTGAGCGCGCTAAGGAAGCCGTCGAGCACCTCAAGAGGCTTTTCCTTCAGCAAGGCAAAGCTCGCCGGCAAGGGCATGCTGACGTCTTTGGGCGTCGGGGCATCCACCCTAGGCTGCGCGAAAATCGGCATCGAATCAGTTCGGAATCGCTTTGGGCCTACCCTGTTGACCGCACAAGCTACGCCATAACCTGCCACTCCATCCTCGGGTTGATAGCGATAATCTTCGGGCTGCAAGCGGTGTGGTACATCGATTTGGCGTCCTTTATAGAGGTATGTCTCGAACTCGACATCCAACAGGCAGGGCTTGTTGAGGCAGTATTGCCGCCCGGTCGCTGAGTCATTGTTATTTTGCAAGTACACCTCAAGCAGATAATGCTGCCCCTTGCCCGCGAAACTGGGTGGTGGAGGACGTAACCGGACGCGAAGCACTATGTCATGCTCAAAGATTCCGTCTCCCTTAAACATGCTTTTGGCGACCAGTTTGGCTAAGTCCTCGTCAGTGGCACAATGGCCATGTTCCCAGGGAATAATCTGGCTGGCCCATCCCTTGTCGTTGACCTCACAAATTCTGAAGATTCGCAGGTCACTTTTCCAGACACTCTGCAACGGCTTCAATACCGATTCGAGTCTGTGTTCCTTCCAAGTGCTAAGTTCGTTGGTCTGCAGGGTGAAACCGATGTCCGAGAATGCAACGGTGAACCGTTTGAAGCAGTCTGGTACCTTCTGACGGCTCTTGTCGCCGTCCGGGCCTACCTGAACGTGCGAGAGCATGGTCTGGAGCGAGGGGATATAGCGGTGAGTGACATCGAATCGCCCTTCTAGACCAATGACTACTCGCCCCTGCTCATCGGGCTCGACCATAAGCACCATGCCCATGGCACTGGGAGCCTGCTCGCGGTGGTAATCTGGATCTGGGCGTGGTGCCAGACCACCTACCAAAGAGATTTCGCCCGGGTCCTCGTCGGTGATGATCCCTTCTGGCGGCAAAACTGCCTGAGACTTGCCGGTCATGCGCAAACGTATCGCTTCGAGTAGGCGCTGTGATATGCCCATCTTCTCCTTGTAGCTCAATGTCATAGAGTCTCCGCTCTCCCAGTAATTTGATCCGATTTCAATTTCTTAGCGTCGGCAAGTGTTCTCCAGCGTGGTGAACCACGACCTTGGCGCGCAGTGCATCCCAATGAAAGTGCAGGCGCAGCGTGTAGCGTGGATCGAACGCTCGCCCGAGCTTGATGTGTCGGGAGATGTCGACTTTCTCGCCCTCGTAGACGCGGAAGTAATGCTGCTCATGCTTCCCCTTGGTCACATCAGACATGTTTCCTGCGTAGGATGCTGGAATTTTGGCGAGCATGGCTTCTACGTCCTTGAGCGACTTGCTGTGGTCTGCAAGCATGGGGTAGAACCCATCAACTAGGACCTCCAATACCTTGCCAAAGGCTATTAAGTCTGCAAAGGGCGAGGTGCGCATGACACGCTCGCAGGCCGGGGTAAAGAGCAGCTTGCTGCCATGGCGCATGGCAAATTCCAGGGCGACATCCTTGATGGTCCGAGGGAGGAGCGCCCCTTGGTCCAGTGCTGGTCGCTCGATGCGCACCACCTTGCCGACTTTCACCATGGCATCGAACACATCGCGAGAGAATCGTCGTGTCCCGATCTGTACGGCCGAGACATCTCGGTTGCGGGAGACCGCGATGGCTCGGCGCAAGTCGGTGCCAATGCGGCGATGCTCGTTACGTATCACACTGATCGCATTGGCCACCATATCCGCCATCTTCTCGGCATTGGGAATCTGGGCTGAGTCCGCTAGCAAGCGGATGGCAGCAGGGTTCTGCGGTCCGATGACTCCGCCGTGGGCCCAGTTCTGTACGGTGTTGTTGTGTACATTGAAACGTTTGGACTTAAGGTGCTTGTTGAGCTCGGCTGCGGTCTTGAATTTCTCCATGCCAAGGTTGACATAGTCCTGCCACTTCTCTGCGATGCGCAAGGTTTGACTCAGCCCGTAGTTATCTTGCACAAACATGTCAAAGAGGTCGCGTTGTGTTGCCGCATGTTCCTCGCCGGTGACTAGAATAACGAGCTCATTGCCGATTGCGAGATCCTTGGCAAGACATACGTCGAGTTCCTCTCCTAGCAGTCGCATGACCTGCTGATTGACTCCCTTGCGCATAGGTTCTGCTCGTCCTTCTAGGTACAGAACTACGACATCCGGCGTGGGCTCGGACGCGAATTCGTCATCTCGCTGCACCGGCATGGGATCGGTTAGGAGTACGTCGAGCCAGTTATCGAAGCCTCGGGAGGCTCCGAGGGGTGCTACACGCATTTTGGGCGGGTATTCGCCATCGATATCAAGCAAAGTGAACGGCACGGCGCTATCGACGGGGTAATTGTCATCGATGAGCGCATCATGCAAATGCCCGTTTGACGGCCATTGCAAAGACCATAGGCGCTGTTTGTCACCATGCGGTGCGCTGGGCAGCGCGTGACTTTGCCACCAGGCCTGTATCTGGGCGCAGACTCGCTCATGTTCGAATGGGTGGCACAGAACGGTTTTCTTGCGGGCCTTTAGCCCCAGCCAGTGAATGCGGGACGGGTACAGCACCCCCGCGTAGATTGCTAGGTCGGCCTCCTCAGGCGCAACGGCGGTCGCACCATCCATCTGGGAAACGATCACGGCACCGATGACTTCGGGCCCGAGGCGGTCTTCGAGGTAGTTCTGCAAGATTTCCGCATCGCGTCGACCGCCTACCAGCACATTTACGCGCTGGCAGCAGATTAGGGCATCACTGCAGAGTTTGACGATGGCTTCTACACGTCCAGGCCTAGCCTCAGCCAAATCCTTCATCATGTGCTGAGCCATTACCATGATTTGCGAATGAAGTTCCTGAATATCGCCGCGGCGTCCCTTGAGGCGCGAGGCAATGTCAAGCCAGGATGCGATCATTCGAATTGGATAGCGGCCGCTCCGTATATGGCGGTGGGTACCTTTTTCGTGCAAAGGTAAAGGGACATTGAGGCAGCGCAGCGCACGGTCTACAGCCATTAGAGCTGAAAGTTCTTGTGAGCCCCCCCCCGTATCTTCCATCTTGCGCTTGAGATTCCATACCATAAACCCCAGCTTCTTGACGAAGGCGTCCATTACCGGATCGCGCGCAGCAACGACCTCGATGGGGGAGAGGAGATTTATTGGTTTGCCCGTATCGTGGCGTAACGCCACTACGTCTCCTAGGCGCGTGCTCCAGGCGTGCATGGGGAAAGGCTCGGCCAAAGCCTGCCCCGTGTAGCCCAGCGCCACAATCGGCACGCCAGGGAAGAATTCAGGTAACACCTTGATGAGGCTGAGCGAATTCTCGTAGCAACCCTGAGGGGTGGTCTGCACGATGATAGCAAAGGGCTTAGTTTTGGCGCCGAGTAGTTCCAGAGTTTCGAGCAGGTTGCCGTGCCCGTTGACAAGTAACGTGCGCTGGAATTCGGAAGGGTCTAGCGGCTGATTGCCGTCCACTAAGCGCGGGCGCATGACTGCGGACGTGCTAAATTCGCGCCACATTCGCCGAGGCCGCCCAAATACAATCAAATCTGTGCGGTGTTCGATTGAAATCGGGTTAAACCAGGCCGATCGTAGTAGCCCGCCAGCGGCATCCAGGCGCAGACGGTGCAGGTAGAAAGCTAGTCGAGCTAAGGTTGGCTCGCGTCCAATTGGCAGACTTAAGTGCACCGATTGTCCAAATCTCAGGAGCCGGCCCATGGCTGCCAAGGCCACGGCTTCCTCCTCTTGTGGGACGCTTAAGCCCTCATGCTCCCAAATCTCGGCGCCGCCTCGCAGCAGTTCTGAGGCGGTTACGGCGGGCCAGGACTGTTCGATCAGACCGCGCCAACCGATGGGCTTGGGCGCGGCTGTAGCTACCGCAGCTCTCACGCCAACGCTTCCTCAGCGCGTGCTACCGTCGGCTGCCATTCAGCGATTGCTCGCTGGATCGATGGGACAAAACCATAAGTGATCTCGCCTTCGCGATCGGCGTCCTTAGATTGCTGCTTGCTGTTGACCTCGATCACCCTTAGTGCGGCCCACCACCGCACGACTGCGTCAGCTTGGTCAGGCGTGATTGGAAAATCGGGGTCCTCGTCGCACATGAATTCGATGGCTGTTTGCAAGTCGCCGCGGGAGAAGCTCGTGAGCATGTCGAACTCCTTGAGCTTGCCGCCTAGCGGCAGCGACCACGGCAGGTTGTTCATCCCTGACATAGTCACGAACCTCTCGAAATCCTTGCCTTGCAACTGCGCAAGTGGCGTGAAGGTCTTTGATAGATCAGCCAAGCTGGAGGCAGATTTCTTCTTCCTGCGCGCCTCGATAAACTTCATTAAGTAGTCGTACCAGCCCTCAGTGGCTGAGCGCAGCAACTCGCCTTGTTTTTGTGTGGACAACATTTCTTGCTGCTCGAGCAAGCTTTCGCAAGCATGCTGTGTCCAGCGGTTGAGGTCGACTCGGCCTCCGATCTCGTCAGGCGCAGCGGTGAGCCAGGGGTGGGAATGCCAGTTCCACATGGCCTTGGGGCCTAGCAGGAAGACTAGACGTAGCGGATGCTTGAGACGTGTCGCCTTCGAAGCCTTTTCGTTAGCAATGCTGATCAGATCCATAATCCGATCGATCGAGGAGCATTCCTCGAGAGAGATCAGTACGACCGCCGGCTTTGCTGAGGCCCAGCTATCGATCGCAGTCTGGATGCGCTCGGAGAACTTATTAAGCTCGATCTTCGCTGTATCGATCATGACCTGCGTTTCGTACTTGGACATCAAGGAGCCAGACTGGAACTCGTTGATAGCGTTGAAGCCCTCCTGTATGGTCTCTATAGTTAGCCCTAGGGCCGGTGTGCCCATGACTAGGGAAACCGAATACTTGGGGGCTCCCTCGGGCGGCGTAGCTGATAGGATGATTCGTTCGTCTTGAAGGGACAGCGGCGATGGAATCTTGTTAGGGCCCGAGTCCGTGGCATGGCAGGTTAGGACGTCCTGCTCGTGATCCTTCAAGCCCTTGATGGCCTGTTGTAACTTGTGCTGGATGTCATCCATTGAGCCGATGAGCTGCAAGATGGATTGGTTGCGCCAGGCGTACTGACGCTTAGCCTTATCGTCCACCCGCAACACGCCCAGTCCGACAAGCTCCTGCAGGATGCTCTCGAAGCCGGACTCGCTCATTTGCTCAAACTCTTCAGGCACCCAGGTGCGTGCCACTTCCAGCGCCTTGCTGACCGTAAACTTCCCTATGCTCTTGTCGTATGCGGCGATCAGGCCATAGACCGCCACTGTGTAGCGTTTGTCTAGATTGAGCGTCATGTCAAAGCGCTCACCGGATAGCCGGCGCACATCGGAGTTGTTCTCAATATTTTCGATGTCGGTCTGGCGGATCGGGCGAATGCCGTCGGTTCGGGTGCGGTCCCGCCCCAACTGCTCCACTAACTCGCTGCAGAAAATGTGCAGCAAGCTCGGGTGTCGGTTCGTGAACGCCATCACGCGGTCGACTAACTCCGGCTCCTCAAATCGATAGCCAAGGGCGGTCAGCGGCTGCAAGATCAGACTGCGAGCATCCTGGGATGATAGGATGCCGACCTCTAGTGGACTGCCGAGCTGCTCCAAGGGCACGTTCGGATAGGTGCGGAAGCGGTTGACGTTGTTTAGACCGGCGAACACCACTCGGAAACGATGATGTTGATCGTTGACCAGCGCCTTGAGCGAACGCACCAATTCGAAGTTGGTCGCGGCATCCTTGTTGAGGACTGAGTCGATTTCATCGAGACAGAATAGGACCTTGGTAGTGCCTGGGCGAAGAAACTCCTGTCGTAATCTTTCTTCCGGATCCATCAGGGAACTGCCTGGGTTGTTGGGCAGGACCTTGTCGTCGATGAGCTTGCGCACCAACTGCTCGAACAGGCGCGTTTTTACATTGATACCGCGCTCGACCACATGCTGGAAGATGCCGTCCATCGGCATGTAGTAGGCGTGGTTGTGCAGCGGGTCGCGCTTCTTGAATTCCTGTACCGCGGCATTGAGCAACGTGGTTTTACCCAGTTGGCGACCGCCGTAGACCAAAGCCGCGCCCCGTGGCTCGACCAGCGAAGCAATGTCGTTTTCACGACCGAAGCGCATCTCGGGCGGCGCCGGTAAACGAGCATCTCCCTTGGTGTAGGGGTTGTAGAACGTCCAAGCGGCACTCACCCGGAGAAATGTCTCGAACATCACTTGCTGATAGCGCGCCGTGGCGACATAGGAGAGGATGACGGGATCCAGGAGAAATATGGTGCATTTGCGATCTCGGCAGAAGGTTGCGAATGCCTTGCGCTCTTCCGGACTCAAAGGATGCCCTACCATGAGGATGGAACGGTCTGGCTGGCCGTGCCGCTCGATGAGATCAATCAAACCGGCCTGGTTCCAGTTCCCTTGCACAAAGATAATGTTCAGAAGTTGGGAGGACCCGATGTCACCCTCGAAAAGTGGAAAGCCTTTGGGTAGAGATGGTCGCGAGATGCGCACCTTTAGGCGCCGGAAGTCGCCCGTAGGCGTGTACTCGCAGCTATTAAGAACATCCTCGTTGCCGATTTTCTGTACAACATCCAAGCCAAGGAACTGCAGCACCGAGACGATGTCTTCATAGGTGGCTCTCTCGAGCTTGATCTTCTTGTTCCTTCCTTTGCTGCGCCACTCAAGCAAGGTCTTAATGGTGTTCCTGAAGTCCACCTTGTTAATGGCGTAGTCCAGTCCGCCCGGGGCCTCGTCAATGACCCGCTCCCCAGCCTCGCGGGGGTTAAGGTGCTCGCCCAGCAGAGTCGACAGGGATCCCTCTACCTGCAGGAATGCGCTCAGCTCAGCGTTATCCAGCAGCGAGGTCGCCACTAAGCGAGCATTGCGTTCGCTGTGCTCCTTGAGTTGGTTGATGAGCTCGCGCACCAGTGAGAGATTGCGTTTATCCAGAGCATGGCGGGCACGTACATCCCAGCCTTCGGGAACGGCATCCTGCCCCAGCTTGACGCGGATATTCAGCAGTTCGCGGTCGAGTTCCTCTTCAAGCAGCGCTGCACTGCTGCTGAGGAGTTTTTCCAAGGAGCGGACCCGTTGTTGGACTTCTGTTTCGATGTCCGAAACGTCCACGTATGGCCTACGATCTGATAGTTCTTCGAGCCATTCATAGCCGAGGTCCACGTTAGCAAGGTGTTCGCCTTCGTTGATGATATCCACCGACATCGCTTGCAGCGAGAGGTTGCGGAACTGCTCGATCGCCTTCTTGAGCTCGGCGCGCACCCCAGCAATGTCGTTGCTCACGTTGTCGATTTCGGACGTGCGTGGGCTGCCATCCGACTCGATCTGCCGCAATAGGAGGAAGCGCACCCAGTGCGACTGCTGACGTTGGGCTAGAGCTAGCATGTCTGCCAGCCAGTTTGGCGATGTCAAACGCATGGCGAACCACTCCAGGCGCAGGTCGACCCCCACATCCCCCATGTCAAGCTTGGCCAAAGTCTCGGACAGACGGAAGGTTGCGTCGGTCTGGTCAAAGCGCCAGGTGTCGTGCGAATCTGCCTTGATTTCGGCCTGAAGCTTACGAAGGGCCTTCAGCAAAATGATGCTGCCGGCGCGGTGTTCCAATTCAGCATGTCCTGGGTGGTTTTCCAGTGCATGGATTGAGCGCTCAAGTAAGGTGTGGAACTTCTGCAGGAACTCCTGCACCTCGTTGAGGCGCACGTCGGGTGGCGCAACCTCCAGCAGCCAGGCATTGGCGATCGCGATCAGGGCATCGATTTGGCGACAGAAGGTAGAGTAGGCGTGGCTGTCGATGTGGTCACTTACGGGCGAATCTGCCCGAATCTCAACGACAAGATCGTCCAGCAGGCGGCGCGATTCCGCATACGAGGAATATTTATCCACAAAGCTGCGAACAGCTGCACTGTCGCCAGTTTCGCCTTCCTTGATGGCTGCTATGGCCTGGGCCAGAATGGGCCGGTCGGAGCATTTACGCAAAGCCAGCCTTAAAGCGTGCCAGCGCTTGGTGCGCTGCTGGTTTACTTGCACCCAGGCGTTAACCTGGTCCTGTAGCTTGGCCACAGCCAAGTGAACCTGCTGTCCCTTCTCGTTGCGCAGCAGATCCAAATCAAGGCGACCTCCGCGGAGAGAGAAATCCGCCGTGTGCGTAATCAGCTGGCTCAGATGACCCAGGTGATCATCGAACTGGTCGGCTGCTAAGCGCAACAGCGTAGCTGCCTGGGTTTGACTACCAGCAAAAAGCGCCGGCTGCAAAGTTGCGCATACTAGCAGGTAAGGCACGAGCCTACCTGTGGGCTTGCGCTCAAGCTGGTCTTCTAGGTCCTTGTGATTGAGGAGGTTGAGGTCGCGCTGGGTGAAGCTCAGCGCCTCGCGGTCTTTCGGCCATAGATTCATGCCATAGAAAGCCGAACGTAATAGTGATGCGTCTAGCACCCGGTCGTGTACCAGGGTAGACTCCCCCGCATCGCGCAGAATCTGGGCTGCAACATTGAGGTGGCCTGCTTCGATCCAGTGCAGCGCTACCGCCTCGGCGATGTAGCGTGGCACTTGGGAATACTGGTCATAAGCGATACGAAACGCCTGCTGGGCTTCTTCCCTGGATTCTGCCCAACGCAGGTGTTTGAGTGCTTGGTTGACTCCGACTACCGCCGTTTCCTTATCTGCAAAGACCTCCTGCGTCTCGTCTTCCTGCTCTACTGACTCGGGTGACACCAATGCTAGATCTGACTCAGATGGGGTCTGCGCCACGGGCTCATCATGCATTTGCTTTTCTGCGATCGCCTGGGACTTAATTTGTGTAGAGAACGCCGGTGAAAAAGGTGCCAAGACAATTTCTGCTACAGACAATGACTCGATCTCCAGAGCGGTCTGCGCAGGTGGGGGCTCCACGACATTTGTTGGTACCAGGGCCTCAACCAAGACAGGTGGAAGGGCTGGTGGTCCCTGCTCGGCGATGGCCTCGCTGATCGTCTCTTGAAACAGCTGCTTCGTCGTTGCAGCGTCATGTGCCGGTTGTACTTGGGCTTCCAAGGTGGGCAATGCCGCTAATACCGCTTGCAGATCTTGAATAGCGTGCGGGTTAAAGCCCTCCACATCGACCTCAATGTCTTGCAGTAGAGAGGTGTCTTCCATTAAATCGTCGAGCGTGCGGCCCTCTGGTACTAAGCAGTGGGCGGCCTCCACGCGGATCGTTTCAAGCTCCTGATGGGCGCTATTGATCTCGTTGGTCTTGTGGGTCTCCTTGGCCTTGAGTGAAGCACGGGCGGTGAACTTCGCCTGGGCCAGCTGCTGGCGAATCTCTTCAATTTCGGCAGTCGCTGCTGAAATGCGCGCCTGTTCAGCCTCGAAACGCTCCACGAATTCGGGTAGATGCTGGCGCTCGCTCAGGTTAAGTTCGAACCAGGCCTTGGGTCGGCCGTCCTCCAGTGCCGAGACCACGGTGATTCTCCAGGCTGAACGCAGCACGGGCACAAGGTCGCGCAGATCGCTGTTCTCAAAAGCCAGAGCCTTGGCCATGTGCAGTACTGCATTACAGTAGCGCTCGATGAGCATATGCACCTCTTCAGGCGAAAGCCGAGACTGCAGGTCCGCCAGACGTTGCAGATGCTCATTTAGCAACTGTTGGATGCGATGTCCTGCTTCCGGCCCCGCGTGCGGGTTGGCCTGAGCCTGATGACTAATGTCGCTGATGAAGACGTAGAGCTCGTGCAGCGAAGCTGGAGCTTCCTGCTCTGCCGGATGGCCAGCAGCAGGAGTTGTGTCAGATACGATTGGTGCGAGCACGAACGGTGCAGAAGCTATCTTTGCGCTATCCGTTCGTCCGGCGGGAGCTACCGGTGCGGGATGGGCTGCCAATGATAGGGAGACTGGATTCTGAGAGGCCTTATCGGTGAGCTGGGGGCTGACAAGCTTCTGATGCACCTGGAACTTGCTGAGCTCGTCGTGCTTGTCGTTCTCGCTCAGCTGTTGCGGCAGATCTAGCGGTGCCGTCTTGACGCTCGACGTCATGGGCTCCATGGAAGCCGGAGTGGAGGTTACAGAGCTGAAAGCGCTGAGCCCGCGGAATGTTAGGTAATAGTCAAATACCCCCGGCTCAATGGCTGCCACGTCTTCAAGAGCGGCTTTTCCGAAGAAGGTGAAACCCGCGAAAATGACTTCGGCCACTAGTTGCCTGGCGCCCACACCCATTTGCCCCCAGTTGGCTAGGTCGTTACGAGCCTTGAGCCAGGTTTCAATGGCGCACTTGCACATCGTTTCGAAGGCGCGATCCACCGTGGTATTGGCGCGGTTTGCAAGAGCTTGGACTTTAACCTGATGAGGCTTGTAATCCTTGTGGCGGCGTACCGCCAGCAACCCCGCCAGTTTTGCGTTGAGATCCTCCTCCTCTAGCTTTTGCACCTCAACCAGGTCTCCCTCGTTGCGCAGATGCCAGCCTTCGTCGTAGCGTGCCATGGCATGTGCCTCGGGGCTGACATTTTTGTCGCCTGAAAGCATGAAATGCAGGCTTAGGTTGCGATAGTGCAGCATGCGCGACACAAAGTGGGTCAGGCGCTTTTCACGCGAGAACGCTAAAGTCAGAATCAACTTTTCGTTGCGCATGCTCCTTGGCAGGCCGAAGTGCTTCTGGAAGACCTCCGGACTGGATTTGCCTGAAGCATCGATGTGCCAAAAATCGGGAATGCCTTTGGTGTTGTTGGAGATGCTCTCAAGATCAATCTTCGGCATTTTTCTTCCATTCACGGGTGCTGAGTTTTTGCTCCGGACTCTTTGTCTGAGGCGCTCGGCAAGAATCAGGTAGTTTCCTCTAAGACTTCTAATTATTACACCTTATTCCAAAGCTATATGTACAGGTAGTAATGTGAAAAATTTTGGATGCCAACGTCGTCCCCCCAATTGAATCGGCCCCGATTTGCTAGATACCTCGATGACTGTTTTCTTATCGAAAACAAAGATTCTTGATCCAGATCTGAATGACAGCTTCAGCCGACGACCTACTGCTACTCTAGGTAGGGTATCCGGCGGGTAGGCTGCAGTTCGGCCTTAGCGGACAAGCCGATGGTGCACCCCCGACGTCCGCTATCGGCCACAAACCATCACTTCCGTTCGCAAGGCTGGTGACCGCTTCGGGAGAATCGCCGCGGCTTACCGCTGATCCACCGACCTCCTCCATTAGACCGTCCGACGGCGAACGGCTTATCCCTTGCCCTTTGCGTGGTCTCCGAAGAGCAGACTCCCAGTGCACCAAACGGCGTGGATGAATCGCCGTCCTTTCTGCAAGGCAATGTTGTGTTTCCCGCTTGGCCCGTCATGGCCTAGTGATGATTATGTGAAAAAACCGCATCATTCATATGATGCTGGCAATATTTAACGGGTATATTTACCCGTTTGCGGGCGGTTTTACCCTGCTTGTCTGGCAAGGGGAGCTGCTAAATTTCATAAAATCAGTGACTTGTGTGATGGTTGGTTGCTGGCATCTCTCTTGCTGTAGTGATTGGTATGCCATTAATCATTAAGGGAGGTTGCTTTTGGCTTTGCTTCATTACCAGAGTCTAGGTGTCCGACGGCCAGACATCCTTATGAGGAGCGCTTTCTTTGGCTTGAAGACGTTCTACGACTTTCTTTGCCGAACAAAAGACTATATGGAGAGCGATGCCGCCGTGAAGCGGCTCGCTTGGAAACCTGGCGTCGCACCAGACGTGGATGATGTTGATCGTGTGCGTGGTGTCTGGGTCCAACTTGAAGAACCCAAGGACCGTCCGAACGAGCCTGAGTCAACGTTCCGAGCATTCATGGACGAAAACGTCCACGATGTGTTCGAGCTACTTGAAGATGATAAGGCTGGTGATCCTGGGGATCGGCGTCGCAACGGGCGGCGGAGGTTCACGGAGGAACGTAAGCTCCTGGTACTGGATCGTGATCCCGAGACGTCGCAGCTTCTACTTGATCGCCGGCCTGCTGGCGCTCAACTACTCCTGCGCCCAAACACGCTCACGCTGCACAGGCAGATTCAGGCCCTCCAAGCGCTGCAGAATGCACCGTCATCGTCCCATGGCCCGCTATTGCGACTAATGGAGTCCGCGGATCACGCCCGCTGGCCGTCCTTCGAACCGGCCTGTATCGACGACGAAGGCTGGATGGTGCTCACTGATGAGAGGCGCCCTGGGACCGATGAACAGCGCCGCTTCGTTGAGATCGCCATGGCGACACCCGACTTCGTGTTTCTTGAGGGACCACCGGGGTCCGGCAAGACGACTGCTATCTGTGAGTTGGTCCTGCAGCTCGCTAAGGAAGGTAAGCGGGCGCTCCTCTGCGCCTCAACCCATGTCGCGGTCGATAACGTCCTTGAACGGCTGATGGACGAGCGGAATCCGCACCGAGACCTTGTTATCCCGGTGCGCATCGGCGATCGGAGGAACGTCTCCGAGAAAGCAAGCCCCTGGCAGCTCGAGCGCTTTGTGCGGACGGAGCGAGAGCGACTCCTTCGGCACCTAGAGGGTCGCCGGGACCTCACTGAGTCGCAGCTCGCGCTGCTCGATGCTGTACGACATGGTTCGACCACGATTGAGCGCATGGTGCTCAACGCGGCAAACCTAGTCTGCGGAACGACTATCGGCATTCTGCAGCACCCGGACGTCAAGGCCAATGGACATGCGGCCGCGACGTTCGACGTGTTGATCGTCGATGAGGCGTCCAAGACAACCTTTCAGGAGTTCATCGTCCCCGCGATCCTTGCAAAGCGTTGGGTTATCGTTGGTGACCCGAAGCAGCTATCGCCATATGTGGATGACGATGCGATGGCTGTAAACGTCGAAGCGTGCCTTAGCGACGAGGTAACTCGAAACGCCTGCATTGACGTCTTCTTGGCCGGCCAAACTGACTCAAGAAGGAGACGGGTTGCTGCGATTGCGGTCGACGTGCCCAGTACACTCGACGTGTATGTCGCACAGGCAGCCGCCCGTGAGGTCGATATAGCAAATGCACAAAGCGATGATGAGTTATGGCGTGCTGCGGTCATCGTTGGCGCACTCAACGACCTTGAGGCCCGTGTTGAGGAGCTTCCGCTCGACGTTGTGACCGTGCGGCATAAAGGAGAGGAGTTACAAGCGCTTCGACGGAGGGCCGAGGCGTGGCTGTGCCTCTCTGAGCGCGGTCGCGAGGAGCAGCCTGAGTGGGCGTCCGAGGTTGCATGGAGACTCGCACGCCTCTACGAGCAGCGTTTCGCTCATGAGGCTGAGCCCACTGAGCACCGCACGCGCTCGACGAGCCAGCGGCTCCGCGATCAGATCGATGATCTCCTGCCGGCTGCGGAGACCAGCACCGACACGGAGATGGTCTGGAGGGAGATAGATCGCGTACGCCGGGTTGCACTCCCGTCGATTCTCGAATCGCTCCGATATGGCTTCGAGCGAGACCCTAACACTCGTAAGGGGTCTGCACTTTCAGATGGGCTCCCGACGCAAGCGATTCGCGCACGCCATGTGCTTCTGAGTACGCAGCACCGCATGCACCCTGATATCGCCGCGTTCTCGCACGAGCACATCTACGACCGAGAGGCACTCTTCACCCCGGACAGTTTGGCGGCAGAGCGCATGTGGGGGTTCGGGCGCCACGCTCGCCGAGCAATCTGGCTCGACGTCCGAGGTGGTTTCAACAGCAGCTTCAACAAGAACCCCGTCGAGGCACGGGCGGTTATCGAAGAGCTTCGCGCATTCGACCAGTGGGCTGAACATAACCCGTGTATTGAGATCGACCGAAAAACGGGTGAGCGGCGAGAGCGCCCCTGGGAAGCAGCAGTGCTGACATTTTACCGAGGTCAAGAGCGCGAAATTCGAAATCATCTGAGGCGCTGGGCACGACAGGGAAAAGGGATGCGCCACTTTTCTCTCGGCCCCAAGGGGCGGCCATACCTAGTAGTCGAGTTGTGCACGGTCGATCGCTTCCAGGGGCATGAGGCGGACCTCGTGATCCTCTCGTGTGCCAGCGCGCGCCCAACTAGTTTCCTCGAGAGTCCGAACCGGCTGAATGTTGCGCTCACGCGTGCGCGTTACCAAAGGATCGTAATCGGCGACCGTCACGCCATGATTAGGGCGCAGGCGAGCTTGCTCGGGGTTTTTGCGAAGAACGAAAAGTGGGAAAAAACTTTGAGAAAGGGCTCGCTGTGAGCGGCAAGAAGAGCATAAAGAATTTTTCTGATCTTGGTGTGCTGACCAGCAACGCGTCAGACGCAGAAAGCATCAGTGAAATCGGCGTTGTATCGGGTACTAGCATAGCTGGCATCCATCAAAATGGTCTGCCTTCTATTCGCCTTCAGCGCTCTATCAAAATTTACTGTTGGCGAGTGATTGGGAAGATCGCCAAGGCGGCCAAGCGGGCCGAGCTGATGCCTGTGCTTCTGCGGGTGCGCGAATGTGGTACAACTCACGCCGGAGACATTGCAGAGCACTTGTTCTTTGAGGCCAGATCACGACGCGTCGTCGCTCAGCGCTTGCTGGACCTGGCAGAGCGCTACCGCCTGCTTGAGCAGAGGGATCGTGGCTATGTCCTGACTGAGTCAGGGCACACAGCGCTAGCGACGGAGCAAGTCTTTGTTCCCGAGCAAGGAACATGGACGATATGGGCCAGTGACGACCCGCTGCTTGCCACTCCGATCCTGCGCGTCGAGCCTTGGGTGGAGCCGACGGCTTACGAAGAGGTCTTGGGCAAAGAGCGAGACAGAGTTCGCGAGCGGCCATTTGAGAAATTACCGCGTTGGGTCCGTGACGCGGTTGGTGTCGTTTCTGTTCCGCTCGTCGGTGGTGTACAGCTCCGCATCGATCACCTCGAAGCCGAGGGTGAAGCGGTGAAGGCAGAGACAATGTTACGAGCAGCATGGGACGTGTCCGGGGCTCGGTTAAGGGTTGACGGTAAGCTCGGCGACGCTCGAGTGAACACCGCGATTAATCCACCAGAAGTCAGCGCTGAAGCCGTCTGGATGCAACTGATACAGACCGAGGGGCTTTGGTCACATTGGGATGCTATGGAGTTCGCGCTGCGTGTCGGTTTCGACGACGCGACACCGGGCGAGCGAGAGTCCCTGATTCGGGCAGTGGTGTTCAGGAGCCCGAACATCACGGGAGTCGGTGCGTTCGACCCCACAACTGTCGACAGGGTCTCGCTACGGGCACGGACAGATCTTGATGCCAGTCGTTGGGCTGAGTGGAGGCTTCGAGCGCGTGTCCGAGATTACGCGACTGTAGATCGTTTCAACGCATGGACGACTGATGCGGTCGCGCCGTTCGCTGAGTTCCGCACGGTTACACCTACTAGGGAAGTACTTGCTGATGCGGCCAGACGACAGTGGACGAATCGACCAACACCTAGTGCGTGGCACCTAGTCGCCGCAGAGGACTGGAGTTTGTGATGGCCACCATAAATCAAGAAGTTTGGCAAAAGTCGTTCGAAGAGATCATCGACCAACGGCAACAGGAGCTGCCACCTGTTTGGGTTTCAACCCAGAAGACCACAGTACTACGTGATGAGCGAGGCAACGCGGTATTCGAGTCTGGCCGAAACCGAGAGATGGCGAATGCCGTCGTTTCTTTGCTCTCGCAGGCTCGCGAGAAGGTCGTAATGTCGAGTTTTCTGCTTGCCGACAAGCCGGTAGAGGACGCCATCCATCAGGCGGCTGTGCGAGGTGTCCGTGTCTACGTCCTGCTCGCCTCCGAAGCGCGCCTCGGTCGCGAGGAGAGCGAAGAAGAGTTCGAAAAGCGCGTGCTCGAGCAGCACAAGGCGATGCTGACACGCCTCGGCGGCCATGCGCTCTTTCGCTCCGCGCCGCACTTCCACGCCAAGGTCGTCGTGATCGATCCCGATACGAAGCCGGCGGGAGTCCTGCTCACCGCGAACCTCACGGCCGAGGCGCTTGAGCGGAATGAGGAGCTCGCCGTCACGCTCACCACCGCAGAGGTGGTCGACGTGACCAGTTACCTCAAGTGGGCGATGTGGGAGTCGGCCGAGCATGAGTTAGTGGATCCCAAGGATCGCTTCAAGTCGACGCGCCCACTCGGCAAGGTAACGCATCCCGAGGCGGGCGGGGTGATTGTCGCAACGACGGCGAAGACAAACTCGCTCTGTACAGAGGTACTGCAGCTCATTGATGGAGCTAGATCGCGAATTGTCGTTAGCAGCTTCGGTTGGGACGAGAACCACAAAGTTGTGCAGCGGCTCTGCACCCGAGCCCGCGAGGGGGTGAATGTCACGGTGCTCGCGCGGGTACGGCCGTCGTCAATGCCGGCGCTCCTGTCGCTTGCGCAGGCCGGTGCCACCGTGCTTGGTTTTCGCTGGCTTCATGCCAAAGCCGTTTGGACTGACTCTGGACACGCGCTGGTCATGTCCGCGAACCTGCAATGTGATGGTTTGGATACTGGGTTCGAACTTGGCGTCCGCCTGACAGACTGCCGTGCACAAGAGGTGCTCGACCGGCTTACGATCTGGAGCAGTGCCGCGCCTTGGAGGCTCGAATCTAAGCCACGCCTCGGTGCTCTCTCAGGATCGGTGATGCTATGGCAACGGGGACAGCTAGTCGACGTAGATATCAAGGCTTCGGTCGACGTGGACCTCGGCGTGATCACGGCCGCCTCAGCCGCGATGCTCGAAGCACCGAGGCCGGCGCTCCCTAAACCCGTCGACCTTCCTCGACTGGCCCACGAACTGCGCTGCATCTGGCGTGTGATCGCCCCAACACTTGCTGCGAAGGCGAAGGAGCAGCTACGTCCATCCGAGGGGAAGGATTGTCCTCCATTGTCTTATGAGCCGCCCTTGTTCCGTGAGCCTGGAGGGCGTCTTGTGGTAGCTGTGAGTTCTTTCCGTGAGTTAGAACAGGCGTGCGTGCTGATGGCTGAGGCTAATGCGGCTACCGTTGTACTCGGCGAGGGAGCGAACCGATGAGTTGCAGCACTGGAACACTTCTGTGCTGGCACTCCGAACGTGCGGGGGGCGAGGTGCTCGAGAACGCCATCAAGGCACTTCGGAATAGACATATCGATATCGAGCGCGTGCTTTACCTCGTCCAGGCTGGCCGTGAGCGAGCGGTACCTGCATTCGTCGAGCGAGCGGGGATCGAGCTTATTGAGATTCCTCTTGACGATCCGACGCTGCACGCCGGGATCTACAAGCAGGTGTGTTCGCTAGTGCTGCCACGCCTTCGTGGTCTTGAGGGGAGCCTACACATCAACGTGTCTCCGGGAACGCCAGCAATGCATAGCGTGTGGCTTATCCTTCACGCTGGTGGTGCGCTCCCAGATGGTACGAAGCTGTGGTCCTCGCAATTCAGCCGCGAGACGAGGCGGCCCCGCATTGACCCTGTGGATTTCTCAATTACCACCTACTTGGCCGAGATCCACCGCTTTGCGCGCTGCGAGCCTGCTCTCGCGGTCTACGAGCCGCAGGCTCGCTCGGCCGCGCGCCACGTGGCGTTCGACCATCTCGCTAGGTATGCGCTCGTCATTGGAGCGCCGCTGCTCATCCTCGGTGAGCGAGGGACGGGCAAGACGCGATTGGTCGAGACGTTCGTTGCGACGCTAAAGGAGCGGAAGAAGGTTGTCACCGTGCCATGTGGAGGTCTCGACTCTGCTCTTGTGGAGAGCCTGCTTTTTGGACACCACAAGGGCGCCTTTACGGGAGCCGCTGTTGACCGTCCCGGTCTCCTTGCCGAAGCTGACGGAGGCATCCTCTTCCTCGACGAGGTGCAGGATCTACCGCAAGCAGCTCAGCGGAAGCTCGTGCGTGTATTTCAGGATCGCCAGCGTCGCTACCGGCCGCTCGGCAGCGATCGTGAAAAGACCGTAGATGTCGAACTCGTTTGCGCATCAAACCTGCCTGTCGCAGAGTTGCGCGGGCGCCTTGATACAGACCTGTTCGACCGCCTCAGCCACCTTGTCGTAACTGTGCCTCCCCTCCGTGAGTGTCGGGAAGACATCAAAGAGGACTGGGGGAGGGTCTGGCGAGAGATCCGGCAGCGGGAGGACCTGCCCGAGGACGCGCCGTGGTCACGCGACCTCGAACATGCACTTCGTAGCCACATGTTGCGAGGCAACCTTCGCGACCTTCAGCGCCTTGCTGTGCTCTGCATGGCTTGGTGGTCATCACCTGATCCGAGTCCGGGGATCCGTGAGGCACTGATCCAGTGGGAGCGCTTCACATTGACACCGGAGCACGAGAGCAGCGCCCATGGGGAAGGCTCCCGCACTGAACGCATCCATTGGTTCCGTGCTCGCCTCGCGCGGTGGGCAAAGGAACAGTATGGTACGTGGGCTGCAGCAGCGGATGCCCTCGGTTGTGATGAAAAAACGCTAAGACAGGATTCGATATACGGAAAAGTCTGAAATCCAGCGTAAACAGGTCGTTACTTTCCAACATACTGTAAGACCGCTTTGGCCGATAAGCGGCCCCGCTACCACCATGGCTGTATTTCCCATCGGCTAGTAGGGAATGAAAATGGCCTCCAAACCTGGAGGCCATTTGCTAATCTGAGTACAGAGAGCAGAATTCCAAAAATCTAGAAAAGTGGGAAATATCTAGATATTCGTGGGATCCTACATCAAGCAAATCCGCGCCGAAAAAGACCGGCTGATTCTTGACGGAAAAATCAAAAAGGACAAACCGCTACCGGCCATCAGCGATGAGGAAAAACCATTCGACCTGCCGCAGGGGTGGGAGTGGGCTCGGTTTCCAGAACTTGGTGAGTTTGGACGAGGAAAGTCTAAACACAGGCCTCGCAATGATCCCGCACTATTCAATCCTGGAGTTTATCCACTGGTCCAAACAGGTGAGGTTGCACGAGCCGATAAAGTAATTTATTCGTATCATTCCAAGTACAGCGAGACTGGATTGGCCCAGAGTAAAATGTGGCCAGCAGGAACTCTATGCATCACTATTGCGGCGAATATTGCGGATTCGGCTTTGCTTGGTTTTGATGCATGTTTTCCTGATAGCGTAGTAGGTTTTGTTCCGCTACAGCCGCTCGATGATGCCAAGTATCTGCAAACCTTCATAGAAACGGCTCGCAGTAATCTGCTTGCATTTGCCCCCTCAACAGCACAGAAAAACATCAATTTGGAAATTCTGACCTCAGTATTAATACCAGTACCACCTTTGCTGGAGATGAGGCGCATCGTCGCCCGTGTCGAAGCGCTGCGCGCGCTATGCGGCCAACTACGGCAGCGGCTGGCGGCCAGCCGCGACACACAGGGCCAGCTGGCCAGCGCGCTGCTGGCGCAGGGCTAGCGCAGGCCGCACCGCCGGGCAGGGTGCCCGCGACCCCAGGCCACGGCGGCCCGCAATGGACAACACCCCCGACCGCTACCGGCTGTCGGGGGTGTTTTGTTGCAGCGGCCAACCACGGCGGCACGCCAGCGCGTTGGTGCGGCTAGTGGCTGCTGTTGCCGCCAGCGCTGCTGTTGCGGCCAACCTGGTCTTCGCTGCGTTGTGTGGCCGCCGCGTTGTCGCCCAGGTGCAGCCGCTGCCCGTCGTCCAGCAGGCAGACGCTGCCAGGGGCCAGCCGGCGCGTGCTGCGCAAACCGTGCCCACGGCTGACAAAAGCGGCGCGGATGGCGGCGTTGCGTGACACCGTGGGGCGAAAGCGCGGGAAACGGGGCGGGTTGCGTCCGTACTGGTAACAAATGCGATCTTCGAACGGTTCGTCGCCCGTTTCGTCGCGGGGGTGAATAAACGGGTAAGGATTGTTCCCGGTGTCGCGGTGCTTGCGCCACAGGGCTTGCAGCGGCTGGAGGAGCAGGTCGAGCAGCGGGGGCATGATGGTCTGGTGGCGGGTGGTCGCGTTTACCCGCCTATCCTATATCGAAACCGGGCGCGGGCGCACGGCCTGCTGCAGTGGTGGTGGTAATCGGGCAGCTGGTAGCCACCGGCAGCCCTGCGTGTGGGCGGATGCAAGCGAGCAGGCGTAGGGGTTGGCCGCCGCAGCGCTCCGCCATGCTGGCTGGGTGCGGCGCCCGGCCAGCTATCAGCAACGCTCTGGCTCAGGCCAGCTGTTGCGCCATCTCCTTGATAACCGTATGCAGCAGGGTGCGCAGGCAACGCGTCTCGCCTGCCAGCGTGGCGGCCAACTCGGGGCGCGCCTGCAGCAGGCGGACGTTGTCGGCTTCTACCTCGGCGTAAAGCGCTCCTGCCTGCTGTACGGCGCGTTGGCGCAGGTTTTCCAGTAGCCGCTCGGCGGTGCCTTTGGCCAGGTTCAACACCGCGCCGGCCTCCAGCAGCAAGCCGCGGCTGATGGCCGAAAAATGTCGCTCGCCCAGTAGTGGCCACGCCAGTTGCGTGTGTGCCGGCCACCCGCTTTTGTCGAAGGCGGCGGTGTCGTAGCTGGCAACGCTCAGCAGATCGTAGAACGGCGCCAGCTGCACGCCTTCGTGCGATACCAGAAAGCTCAGGTTTTTCAGGTGGGCGTCGCTATTGCCCACCAGCAGGTTGAACACCAGCCAGCCAAACAGCCGGGGCCTTGCCACCGCCGGGCTGCGGCAGGCGTTGGCCAGTGCGGCCAGGTTTTGCAGGCTGCCCTGGCTGTATTTGAAGCTGCGGTCCAGCCCCAGCAGCTGGCAGGCGTCTATCACGTGCCGGCGTTGCCAGCCGTGGCTGCCTGGCGTGCGGTCAAAGCGGTTTATCAGGTAAACCGGCGACGGCACGTAGCGCCGATGCACGTCGGGCACGTCCAGCCCAAGGCGTTTGGCCAGGCGCATCACGAACCATTCGTTGATGACCGAGTACGGGTAGTCCTCGTCCGGGTGGTCGGGCTTCAGGATATGGGTAGAGGGCGTGGCGCCTGCCGGTTCAAACAAGGCGCCATCGTGCAGCACTACCGCCAGCTTGTGCTGCGCGCCGGCCAGCGACATGCGTTTGATGGCAGCCTGCGTCAGCGGCGCCCTCGGTAACTGGCGAATGCGGGCTTGCAGTGCCTCGTCTGGCAGCGGCCGCAATGGTTCTGCGCTTTGCGGCGCGGCATCGGGTGGCAGCAAGGTAAGCGACCCGGCCGATTCTGCGCCGTACCAGGCCAGCAGGCTGAAGGCGTCGGCCGCATCCAGCCGGGCGTCGCCTGCCAGCAGCAAGCGTTGCCCTTCTTCCGGCAGCAGGTTATCGAAATACCACTGCACCGGGCGCTGGCTGGCGCCATCCAGCAATGGTTCGGCTTGCAGTGGCAGGTGCGGGCTCAGCGCGAAGCACGTTGGCGTATTCAGCCAGTCTGGTGCGTACTGGAAGCGCCACAGCCCGGCCTGCTCTTGCAAGGTGCCCACCGTGGTGTGATTGATCGATGCGCGCAAAAACCGCCCGTTCATGGCTTGCCCTTATGGTTGGCCGCGTCCTGCAGGTAGGCGGCTACGCTTTCGGGGACGTCCACCGTCACGCGAATGCCCAGCCCCTCCAGTACCTGGAACAGCTTGCCCCATTGCACCGTCTCGCCGCCGCGCTCGATCTTGCCAAGAAAATTCTCGCTAACGCCAATGCTGCCGGCGGCATCGTCCTGGCGGATTTTCTGTGCCTTGCGGCTGGCGCGCACCACTTGGCCGATGGCGGCAGCACTGCTGATGGGTATCTTCATCATCAATCCTCACGTTTGTAAGGATTCTGCGCCCAGAGCGCGCATTTGGCAATGAATCCTCTTGATCGTGAGGATTTATTGGTGATGCTGTTGCTTGCGGTACCGAATCCGCATGTTTGTGAGGATTATGAGGGCTGCGGCCAACATGTGGCGCCTTGCCGCGGCAGGGCGGCAGCCGGTTTACAGCATTGCCGAACCGTCCACTTCGCCGTCCACGCCGGGCAACGAGCCCAATAGCTGCTGTTGCTGGTAGTGGCGACACCAGCTCAGGAAGTCGTCGATCGGCATCGGCTTGCTGAAGTAGTAGCCCTGGCCCAAGTCGCAACCCAGCAGCCAAAGCTGCTGCATGGTTTCTTCATCTTCTATGCCTTCGGCACTTACTATCAGGCCTAGGTGGTGCGCCAGGTCGATGGTGGATTCCACAATCGCCATATTGCCCCGGTCATCTACCAGCTGGTGGATGAAACGCTGGTCGATCTTCAGTTCTTGCACTGGCAGCACTTTCAGGTAGCCCAGCGACGAAAAGCCGCTGCCATAGTCGTCGATGGCTAGCCGTATACCCAGCGCCACGATGTTGTGCAGGATGGCCAGGCCTTTTTCCGGCGCGTCCAGCATCAGGCTTTCGGTGACTTCCAGCCGTAGCAGCGACGGGTTGAGGCCCGTTTCCTGCAACAGCTGGCGCAGCATGGGCAGCAGCTCGGGGTCGAACAGGCTGCGTACCGACAGGTTGACCGATACCGCCACGCCGGGGTAACTCGCCTGCCACAGCGCGCACTGGCGCATGGCTTCGCGGATGGTCCAGCGTGTCAGCGGCTTGATCAGGCCCGAGCTTTCGGCGATGGGGATGAACTCCAGCGGCGAGATGAAGCCTTCTTCCGGGTCAAACCAGCGCGCCAGGGCCTCGGCCGCCACCAGCTTGCCGCTGCGGATGTTGATCAGCGGCTGGAAGTGTTGTGTCAGCTGGTTCTGTGCCATGGCGTCGCGCAGGCGGCCAAAGCGGTAGTGGTAGCGCACAAAGGCCTCGTCCTGGCTGGGGTCGTACATGGTGGCGGTGTCGCCGCGTTGCACCGCTTGCAGCATGCTTTGCTCTGCCTTGTGCAGCAGTGCTTCGGCCTGGTCGCCGTGTTGCGGGTAGATGGCAATGCCGGCGGTGTAGTCGATGTGGACCGGGAAGCCGCGGATTTCGAAATCCAGATTGTAGCTGCCGACCAGCTGCGTGGTTTTTTCGAGGTCGTAGTGTGGCTTGCGCATGTGGTACACCAGCAGCAGTTCTTCGCGGGCGATGCGTGCCAGTACACCATTGTTGTCTATCAGTTGTCGTAGTGAATCGGCGATGGCTTGCATCAGTTCGTTGGTAGCGTCATTGCCGATGATGTTGCTGACCTCGGCCAGCCGAGACAGCCGCACGGCGATCACCAGCAACCCGCCGCGGCGGGTGTGGGCCTGGCGGATTTCTTCTTCCAGGATCGGGATAATGCGGGTGCGGTTGGGTAGCTGGGTAACCGGGTCGTGCAGCGCCAGAAACTGCAGCTGGTCGAGGTAGTGCTGCGCGGTGGCGGTGTTGGCTACTACCCCGGCATGCAGCTTTTGCTGGAAGCGGCTGCGTAGCAGGTTGAAGCAGGCAGCGATGACCGATACGAACAGTAGCGACGACAGGTAATGCGGAATCTGCACCGGGTCGTACGGGTAGGCAAAGGGTTGGCCGCGCAGCGCCAGCAGCAGGGTGCCCACCAGCAGCAGGAACAGGCCGTTCCATAGCCACCCCACACGCTGGCCCTTGATGAAGAAGGCCATGAACGGGAAGGTATAGGCCCAGAACAGGCCGGTGCCGCCGACGCCGCCGATAATGACCAGCGCACCGAAAATGGTGATGCCGCACACCATCAGCAGGTTTTCGGCGTGCGGGATGTGCTGCCCGCGCTTGGCCAGACGGATGGCGGGTAATAGCAGTAGCAGCGCACATAGCCCTTCGATGGCGCCCAGTACCGGGAACGGCGCCAGGATGGTATTGAACAGCGCAAACAGGATGGCGACTACAAAGCCGATGGGGGCAATGGTGAGCACATTTTCCCGGCGTTCCTGGTTGCCAAGAATGTCTTTGGTGCCCTGGCCAAACAGGGCGAGCAGGAAGCCGACCGTATCAGTGTGCTGGGGATCTGTAGGGCTGGTCATGATGTGCGGCGGCCATTCATGGTGAGGGCTGGCATGGTGGCGAGGATTTTCGCATGCCATTGTCCATTTGTGTTCTTTATAGACAGATACGTCTTACTATTGTCTATTTCTATAGTTTAAATTTAGTTCTGGCGATAATCACTCGCTAACATGGCCGCACCTTGGTGCCGTACCACAGCTGCCCCGCAGCAAGATGAAGGAAGTCCGATGTCACGCCTGCTGCTGGCGCTGTTGTTAAGTGTTGTGCTGACGCCTCTGTGGGCGATGTCGGTGGTGTTCATCAACCCCGGCTACGCTAACGAGGTGTACTGGTATACCGCCAGCCGTGCCATGCAGGCTGCCGCGGAAGACCTGGGCGTGCAGCTGCGTATCGAGTACGCCGACCGCAATTATCAGCACGCGATGGCGCATGTGCGCCAGTTGGCGACGCTGCCAAAAGCGCAGCGCCCCGATTATGTCATCCTCAGCAACGAGTTTGCCGCCGCCGGCGAAATGGTGGCCTTGCTGGAGCAGGCCGGTATTCGCAACTTCCTGGCCTTTAGCGGCAAGGGCGTCGGCGCGGCAGCGGTAGACCTGGGCCGACCACGGCAGAAATACCGCACCTGGCTGGGGTCGCTGGAGCCGCGTGCGGCCGACGCAGGTTACCTCACCGGCCAGGCGCTGATCGCCCGTGCCCGTGCTGCTGGCGTGCCGCGCATTGCCGGCAAGATGCCCTTGCTGGTAATTGGCGGCGATCGTAGTACGCCAACCTCGGTATTGCGCTTGCAGGGGCTGTACCGTGCGGTGCGCGAGGCCGGTGACGTGGTGGTGGCGCAGGAGGTGATGGCCGCCTGGAGCCGCGAGCGTGCCGCCAAACAGGCCAGCTGGCTGTACCGCCGTCATCCGCAAGCGCGGATGGTGTGGGCCGGCAGCGACCAGATGGCGATGGGCGCGATGGACGTGTGGCGCCAGCGTGGCGGCCAACCTGGCAAGGACGCGTTCTTCAGCGGCATTAACACTTCGCCCGAGGCCATGCAGTTGCTGACAGATGGGCAGTTCACCACGCTGGCCGGTGGCCATTTCATTACCGGTGCCTGGGCGCTGGTGATGCTGTACGACTACGACCGCGGCCGCGATTTTGCCAGCGAGGGGCTGGAGCAGGAACGGCCGTTGTTTACCCGTTTCGATGCCGCGCTGGCGCGGCGCTATCTGCAGCGCTACAGCGACGCCGACTTCAGTAGCATTGACTTTACCCGCCACAGCAAGGCGTTGAACCCGTCGCTGCGCCGCTACGACTTCAGCTTGCTGCCACTGCTGCCAGAGGCGGCCGCTGCGGGCGTGTCGCTGAAATGACACGCCATCCACTGTTGCATCTCGTCCACAAATAGCCGCACTTTCAGCGCGTTTCGTCGCGACGCCGGGTACACCGCGTACACGTGGTCGCGGCCAAAACTCTCGCCCGAAAACTGGTAATCGGCCAGCACCTGCACCAGCCGGCCTGCACGCACATGGTGCAGCGCACTCCAGCGCGGGCAAGGCAGAATGCCCTGGCCGGCACAGGCCGCGTCCAGCAGCAGATCGAAGTTGTCCGAACGCAGCCGCCCTTGCGGCTCGATGCGTACGCTGTGGCCGTCGCGGGCAAAGAACCACGCCGGGTTCAGCATCGGGTGGCGGTACACCAGGCAGGGGTGCTGTGGCAGGTCGTGCGGCGTGTGTAGCGCCGGTGCCTGCGCCAGGTAGGACGGCGCCGCACACAGCATGACCCGGTTGTCGCCTACGACTTTGGCGATCTGCCCCGGCAGGTCGTGGTGACCCAGGCGCAGCGCCAGGTCGAGGTTTTCTGCTACCAGGTCCATGTAGCGGTCGGCCAGCTGCAGCTCCAGTACCACCTCCGGGTAGCGCTGCATGAAGGCCGGGCAAAAGCCCGACAGCACGGCGCGGCCAAACGACAGCGGCGCGGTAATGCGCAGCACGCCGCGCGGCTCGCCGTCCAGCTCGTGCAGGCGCTGGCTGACGCGCCCCAGCTGCAGCATGGCTTCGCTGGCGGTTTCCAGATAGATGCGGCCGGCTTCGGTCAGCGCTACCTGACGTGTGCTGCGCGTCAGCAGCCGCACGCCCAGCGATGCCTCCAGCGCGTTCACCGCCTTGGTCATCGCCGACGGGCTTTTGCCCAGTTTCAGTGCAGCGCGTGACAGGCTGCCGGTTTCTGCAATGGCGATAAATGCCTGTATGGCCTGGAAGGTATCCATCAGTTTTTCCATTCGGGAAAAAAAGAACTGCACGGCGCACGCTTTATCCGGCGCCGGCCTTGTGGCCATGATGTTGACACAGCCCACGCACATTGCGAACCACAACGGGAGGAGTGTCATGAAAACAAAGCTTTGCAGCCTCACTGTCAGCCTGATGGCTTGCTGTCTGGCGCCGGCGGCGCTGGCCGCCGGCACGCTGAACATCTACAACTGGGGCGAGTACTTTGCCCCGGACACTATTGCCAGATTCGAAAAAGAAACCGGCATCAAGGTACGGCTGGACGTGTACGACAGCAACGAGGTGCTGCAGACCAAACTGCTGGCCGGCAATAGCGGCTACGACCTGGTGTTTCCGTCCAACGACTTCCTGACCCGGCAGATCCAGAGCGGGGTGTACCAGAAGCTGGACAAGCGCAAGCTGCCCAACCTGAAAAACCTGGACCCGGCCTTTGTGCCCAAGGTGGATAGCGTGGACCCCGGCATGCAGTACAGCGTGCCGTATATGTGGGGCACCACCGCCATCGGCTACAACGTGGACAAAGTGAAAAAAGCCCTGGGCGGCCAGCTGCCAGCCAATACGTATGATCTGCTGTTCAAGCCCGAGGTGCTGGCGAAGCTGCAAGCTTGCAATGTGGCTTACAACGACGCTGGCAGCGTGATGCTGCCGATGGCCATGCGCTATCTGGGGCTGGACCCGAACAGCACCAGCGCCAAGGACTACGACGCCGCCTACGCGGTGCTGGCCAAGGCCCGCCCGTACGTGAAGCGGCTGATCGCCACCCCGGTAATGAATGACCTGGCCAACGGCGAGGTGTGCGTCAGCACCGGTTACTCCGGCGCCGTGCTGGTGGCCAAGCTGCGCGCCAAGCAGAACAAGAACGGCCAGAACATCGCCTACACCATTCCTCAGCAGGGTGCGCCGATGTGGTTCGACAGCATGGTGATCCCCAAGGACGCCAAGAACGTCGACAACGCCCACCTGTTCATCAATTACCTGCTGCGCCCGGACGTGATCGCCAGCATCAGCAACGCGGTGATGTACCCCAGCCCCAACGCACAGGCGACCAAGCTGATGAGCAAAGACCTCACCAGCGACCCGATGATCTACCCCGACGCCGCGCGCATGAAAAGCTTCTGGGTACAGCGCCCGCTGGACCCTGCCGTACAGCGCATCCAGACCCGGCTGTGGCAGAAGTTCAAGACCGGACGCTAGGAGCAGACCATGACCACCACCGGTTTTCTCTACGACACGCTGTTTTTGCAACATAACGCCGGCCGCCAGACCTACCACGGTGCCGATGGCGCTGCCGACGCCGGCCCCGAGTTCGACTGCCCCGAGCGGCTGGCCTACACCAAGGCCTTGCTGGACGCCACCGGCATGACGGCGCGGCTGCAGCCGCTGGCCTACCAGCCGGCCGACGACGCTACGCTGCTGCGGGTGCACACCCCGGCCTACCTGGCGCAACTGGCGGCCAACTGTGCTGCTGCAGAGGGCGATGGTATCGAGCTAGGCCCCGATGCCCGCGGCGGGCCGGCCACCGAGCGCATCGCCCGTGCTGCGGCCGGGGCGGCCTGCGCCGCCGTGGACGCGGTACTGCAAGGCCAGGTTGGCCGCGCCTACGCGCTGATCCGCCCGTCCGGCCACCACGCCGGGCCCGACTACGCCATGGGCTATTGCTACTACAACAACGTGGCGGTGGCGGCGCGCCACGCCCAGGCCCGTTACGGCCTGCAGCGCATCGCCATCATCGACTGGGACGTGCACCACGGCAACGGCACCCAGCACGTGTTCGAGGCCGACCCGCAGGTGCTGTTCTGCTCGCTGCACGAGGAAGGCAACTACCCGCTGGAAGGCGGCAGCGCGGCGGACCAGGGGCAGGGCGACGCTGCCGGCTACACGCTGAACATCCCGCTGCCGGCCGGCAGTGGCTACGCCGCCTACGCGCTGGCGTTCGAGCAGGTGTTACTGCCGGTGCTGCAATGCTTCCGCCCCGAGCTGATCCTGGTATCGGCCGGGCAGGACGCCAACGCCTACGACCCGCTGGGCCGCATGCGTCTTACCCGCCCCGGCTACCGCGCGCTGGCGGCCAGCCTCACCGCTGCGGCGGGTGAGCTGTGCCAAGGCCGCATCGTGATGCTGCAGGAAGGCGGCTACAGCCTGCCGTACCTGCCGATTGCCACCCTCGGCGTGATCGAAGGCCTCAGCGGCCAACAGGTGGAGTTTGACGACCCGCACTGGGTGCCGGACCGGCCGCTAACCAGCGGCGAAGCCACCGCCGTGGCGCGTGCCCGCGACGCCCAGCGCCAGTACTGGGCACTACAAGGAGAGCAAGATGCGTAACGTGACCGTGGCCACCACCCAGATGGCCTGTAGCTGGGACCGTGCGGCCAACCTGGACCGCGCCGAAGCCCTGGTGCGCGCTGCGGCGGCGCAAGGGGCGCAGGTGATCCTGCTGCAAGAGCTGTTTGAAACGCCGTACTTCTGCATCGACCAGCGCCACCACCATAACGCGCTAGCGGCGCCGTTCGACGGCCACCCGTGGCTGGGGCGCTTTGCCGCGCTGGCGCGCGAGCTGCAAGTGGTGCTGCCGGTGAGCTTTTTCGAGCAGGCGGGCAATACCCAGTTCAACAGCCTGGCCATGATCGACGCCGACGGCAGCGTGCTGGGCCACTACCGCAAGATGCACATACCGGACGGGCCGGGTTACAGCGAGAAGTTCTACTTTGCGCCCGGCGACCTGGGCTTCAAGGTGTGGGACACCCGCTACGGCCGGCTGGGCGTCGGCATCTGCTGGGACCAGTGGTTCCCCGAAACCGCCCGTAGCATGGCGCTGATGGGCGCCGAGCTGCTGCTGTTTCCTACTGCCATCGGCAGCGAACCGCACGACCCGGCCATCCAGTCGCTTCGCCACTGGCAAAACACGCAGCGCGGCCACGCCGCGGCCAACGTGATGCCGTTGCTGGCCAGTAACCGTGTCGGCACCGAGCACGGCGAGGCCGGCACCCACATCACCTTCTACGGCGGCTCGTTCATCGCCGGCGAAGACGGCGAGCTGCGTGCCGAGGCCGGCGGTGAGGATGGCACCATCCTCACCGCCACCTTCGACCTGGACGCGCTGGCGGCCAAGCGCCGCGCCTGGGGCGTGTTCCGCGACCGCCGCGTCGAGCACTACGGCGCGCTGCTGCAGTACGCGGTGTAAGTCAGCTTTGTCTGCGGATACAGCCCGCCTTGCCCGTTATCCGGGTACGGCGGGCTGTTTTATTGGCGTGTCACTGGACGCGGTACACCTGGCCGCTGTGTGCGCCCTCTACGCTCTTGCTGAACGCCAGCGCGGCACGGGCGGCCGGTACCGGCTCGAAGCCGCGGAAGAACGGCGCGTACACCGGCATGGATTCCACCAGCACGCCGGGGCTGACCACATTGATGCGCAGGCCGCGCGGTAGCTCGATGGCGGCGGCGCGGGCAAAGCCTTCCAGCGCCGCGTTCACCATGCTGGCACCGCTGCCGGCCACGATCGGCTCGTCGGCTAGCACGCCGCCGGTGAGGGTAAAGCTGCCGCCGTCGTTCAGGCGGCGCTGGCCGGCCAGCACCAGGTTCACCTGACCCATCAGCTTGTCGTCCAGGCCTACGCGGTAGTGCTCGGGGCGGAAGTCGGCCAGCGGGGCAAAGTGCACGTTGCCGGCGGCGCTGACCACCGCGTCCAGCGGGCCGGCGGCATCGTATAGCGCTTCCACGCTGGCCATGTCGGCCAGGTTCACGCGCAGCGTGCCGCTGTTGCGGCCGGCGGTAATGATTTCATGGCGTTGGCCCAGCTCGGCGGCGACGGCTTGGCCCAGGGTGCCGTGGGCACCGATCAGCAAGATACGCATGGTGTGTTTCCTTGTGCTTGTTCACGTATCGCCATGTTATCTTGGCGGATTGGCGCGATAATCCGGGTAAAAGTGGAATGACTGTCAACCTGAAGAAAACAATCGACCTGATCAGCGAAGCGCAGCAGCTGCAGTGGGCAATGGCATTCACCGCCGTGGTGGAAGAGGGCAGCTTTACCGCTGCCGCGCAGCGCATGGGAGTGAGCAAGGCGCTGCTGAGCCGCCAGGTGCGGCAGCTGGAACAGGCGCTGGACGCGCAGCTGTTGTACCGCACCACGCGCCGTTTGCTGCTGACCGACGCCGGCGAGCTGTACCTGGGCCATTGCCGCGACTGGCTGCTGCGTGTGCAGTCGGCGCGCCAGGCGCTGGCCGAGCTGCGCGAGGAGGTTGCCGGCCGGCTGCGGCTGACGGTGCCCACCAGCTTTGGCGGCGTGTTCATGGCGCAGGCGATGCTGGCCTTGCGCCAGCAGTACCCGGCGCTGGAGGTGGAGCTGGACCTGTCGGCGCGGCCGCACGACCTGGAAGCGGAAGGTTTCGATCTGGCCATCCGTAGCAATATCAGCCCGCCGGAGCGGCTGGTGGCACGGCCGCTGGCCGAGGTGGCGGACTGGCTGGTGGCGGCGCCGGCTTATCTTGCCGGTAAGGCGTTGCCGCGGGTGCCGGCCGACCTGGCTGCCCATGTCTGCCTGTGCAACAGCCATTTCAGCCACGGCCGGCAATGGGCGTTTCACCGTGACGGCGAGCTGGCCAGCGTGGCGGTGAGTTCGCCGCTGCTGGCCAACGACTACAACCTGCTGCGCAATTTTGCCCTGCAAGGCGCCGGCATTGCCCGCCTGCCCAGTTACCTGGTGGCGCCGGACGTGGCCGCCGGGCGGCTGCAGCGGCTGCTGCCGCAGTGGCACGGCCGCGGCCAGAGTCTGTACCTGGTTTACCCGCAGCGTCTGCCGCAACCGGCGCGGGTACGGGCGCTGGTGGCGTTCCTGCAGCAATGGTTTGCCGCGCCGGCGCAGGCCGCGCTGCTGGGGCAGGCCTGACGCGGCCGGCCAAAGACACGGCGGCCAACCTTAGCGCATGAAGCAGGCGTCTTCGTCGCCCCTGGCCGCGTAGCCTGCCTGCAAATTGGAAAAATCCATGTCACCAAAGCTGTCGGTGAGGAAATCCAGCAGGCTGCGTACCGACGGCAGCATGCCTTGGCGCGAGGGGAAAAGCGCAAACACCACGGCTTCTTGCGGCTGCCAGTCATCCAGTACCGGCACCAGCAAGCCTTGCTGCAAGTCCTTGAAGCACACCAGTAACGGCAGCTGGGCAATGCCGCCGTGCTCCAGCGCGCAGCGGCGGATGGTAATGACGTCGTCGGTGACCAGTCGCGGTTGATGGCTGAGGGTGGCACGTTGTCCTGCCGGCCCTTGCAGCTGCCATTGGTAGCTGCTGGCCTGTGCCCCCCAGTGCAGGCTCGGCAAACCGGCCAGCGCATCCATGTCGGCCGGGTGGCCGTGGCGAGCCAGCAAGCCTGGGCTGGCTACCAGCACCTGCGGGCTGCGCGACAGCCGCTTCATCACCAGGCTGCTGTCTTCAAAGGGTGGGGTTTTTACCAGCAGGGCGATATCCAGCCCTTCCCGCGTCACGTCTACCTCGCGGTTGGTGCTGTCGATCTGTACTTTTACCAGCGGGTAGCGCGCCATGTAGCGCGAGATCATGCCGGCCACCACAAAATTGAGCAGGGCGGTGGGGCAGCTTATCCGTATCGTGCCCTGAGGTTCGATGTGCTGCCGGGCGATGGCGGCCTGTGCGGCTTCGCTGGCCTGTATTACCTGCTGGCAATGGCCGTAGAACGCATGCCCGGCGTCGGTGAGGGCAAAGTGGCGCGGGCTGCGGTTGATCAGGCGGGCGGATAGGTGGGTTTCCAGCTGGCGGATGCTGCGGCTGAGGCGCGAAGTGGGTACCCCGGTAGCGCGGCTGGCAGCGTTATAGCCGCCATGGTCGACGACTTGCACAAAGTAGAACAGCGCATTCAGGTCCAGCATGGTGTGGGTACGGTGGGAGTCGAATCAAGGCTTTACGCTACCGCATCCGGCCCCTGCTTGTCAGTGCCGACACCTGTTGCACCGGTGAAACGCTACATTGCAATTTTTAACTATTATTGCAAGCAGTGTGCGGTGTAGCTTATTTATGCCGCCGGGTAACGGCGTCGTGCTGCTGGCCGACCGCTGCTTGCCTGAATGGGCGGCAAGGTGCAGATCAATCCAACATGAAGGGCCTGACATGACAACCGCAGTCCAAGAACTGAGCAAGGCACCCATCCCCGATCGTGCCGAGGAAAATGCCTTTTTCCCCTCGCCGTATTCGCTAAGCCTGTACACCGCGCCCAAGACCGATTTTGACGGTACCGTCTATCCGCAGCCCTACACCGGCAAAAAGTGGAAAGTGCTGATGGTGGCCACCGACGAGCGCTATGTGTTGATGCAGAACGGCACCATGTTTTCCACCGGCAACCACCCGGTAGAAACACTGCTGCCGATGTATCACCTCGATAGCGCCGGCTTCGATATTGAAGTGACCACGCTGTCCGGCAACCCGGTGAAGTTTGAAATGTGGGCCATGCCGGCAGAAGACGAAACGGTGAAAGCCACTTACCAGAAATACCGCGACCAGTTCAAACAGCCACGCAAGCTGGCGGATGCCATGGCGGAAAACCTGCACGCCGATTCGCCGTATATCGCGGTGTTCGTGCCGGGCGGTCACGGCTCGCTGGTGGGCATTCCCGACAGCCTGGAAGTGAAGACCTTGCTGCAGTGGGCCATGGCCAATGACAAGCACGTGATCACCTTGTGCCATGGCCCGGCCTGTATGCTGGCGCCTGCGCTGGGCGAGCGTGCCGATAATTACCTCTACAAAGGCTACAAGATCTGCGTGTTCCCGGACGCACTGGACCAAGGCGCCAATGTGGATATCGGCTACATGCCCGGGCAACTGCGCTGGCCGCTGGCTGCGCGTCTGGCCGAGTTGGGTGTGGAAGTACTGAATGAAGGCATCAGCGGCCAGTGTTACCAGGACCGCAAGCTGATTACCGGCGATAGCCCGCTGGCGGCCAATAACTTGGGCAAACTGGCGGCGCAGGCGCTGCTGGCCGAGGTGGCAAAAGCCTGAACCCTGCTGCCCTGAACGATGCGGCCAACCTTGTCACGCAAGGTTGGCCGCATCGCATTGCAGATAAATCAAATTAGAAAGTATCGCCCGGTACGCGTACCCAGCCTTCCATCAGGATGCGGGCGCTACGGCTCATGATGGCCTTGGTAACCTTCCACTGGCCGTTTTCCTGCACTGCTTCGGCGCCCACGCGCAGCGTGCCGGACGGGTGGCCAAAGCGCACCGCCTCGGGTGCGCCGCCGCCGGCGGCCTGGTTCACCAGCGTGCCGGGGATGGCCGCTGCGGTACCGATGGCCACCGCGCAGGTGCCCATCATCGCGTGGTGCAGCTTACCCATCGACAGCGCCCGCACCAGCAGGTCCACATCGCCGGCGGCAATGGCCTTGCCGCTGGACGCGGTGTAGTCCTGTGGCGGTGCCACGAAGGCGATTTTCGGCGTGTGCTGGCGGGTGGCGGCTTCTTCCGCTGTCTTGATCAGCCCCATGCGTAGCGCGCCGGCCACGCGAATGGCTTCGAAGCGTTGCAGCGCGGCGGCGTCGCTGTTGATGTGCTCGCGCAGCTCGGTGCCGGTATAGCCGATGTCGGCGGCGTTAACGAACACGGTGGGGATGCCAGCGCTGATCAGGGTGGCGGGCAGGGTGCCGATGCCGGGCACGTCCAGCGCATCCACCAGGTTGCCGGTGGGGAACATCGCGCCGTCGTCGCCATCGTCGGACGGCTCGAGGAACTCCAGCACGATCTCGGCGGCCGGGAAGGTGACGCCGTCCAGCTCGAAATCGCCCGTCTCCTGCACCTGGCCGTGGCTTACCGGCACGTGGGCGATGATGGTCTTGCCGATGTTGGCTTGCCAGATGCGCACGGTGCAGACGCCGTCTTGCGGCACGCGCTCGGGCGCTACCAGGCCGGCGTGAATGGCAAAGGCACCGGCGGCGGTGGACAGGTTGCCGCAGTTGCCGCTCCAGTCCACAAACGGTTTGTCGATGGACACCTGGCCATACAGATAGTCCACGTCGTGGCCAGGTACGCTGCTTTTGCTCAGGATCACGCATTTGCTGGTGCTGGAGGTGGCCCCGCCCATGCCGTCGATGTGGGCGCTGTAGGGGTCGGGGCTGCCGATAACGCGCAGGAACAGCGCATCGCGCGCCGCGCCGGGCTGCTGGCAGGCGGCGGGCAGGTCTTGCAGGCGGAAAAACACGCCCTTGCTGGTGCCGCCACGGATAAAAGTGGCGGGAATGCGGATCTGGGCCGGGTGGCTCATGTGGATGCGTCCTTTCTTGTCTGGTCTGACAGTGCCTGCCAGATGGCGGCCAGTACGGTATCGGGTTGCTGCAGTATGTCGTGATTCCAGAAGCGCAGCACACGGTAGCCCTGCGCCTGCAGCCAGGCATCGCGTTGCGGGTCGCGCTGGCTGGCAAGATGTTGGCCGCCGTCTGCTTCGATAATCAGCCGGGCTTGCAGGTGGACGAAGTCCACGATGTAAGGCCCGATCGGGTGTTGCCGGCGAAATTTGTGGCCAGCCAGCCGGCGGTTGCGCAGGTGCTGCCACAGCAGCTGCTCGGCGTCGGTCATGCGCTGGCGTAGCTGCCGCGCGTGCTGATTGGCCGGCATGGGCTGCTCCCTTCGTTTGTTGCCTTGTGCTGCTTGCCCCTCACCCCAACCCCTCTCCCCGCTGGGGCGAGGGGCTTTGGTGGTGCGGATGCGATGTTGGCCGCAAGGTCAAGTCTGGTTCCGATACTGCCATGGCTTGTAGTGCAAGGCGCGGCCAACTTCGGGGCCGTTTGGCCCCTCACCCCAACCCCTCTCTCCGCTGGGGCGAGGGGCTTTGGTGGTGCGGATGCGATGTTGGCCGCAGGATCAAGTCTGGTTCCTATGCTGTGACGGCTTGTAGTGCAGGGTACCGTCAACTTCGGGGCCGTTTTGCCCCCTCACCCCAACCGCTCGCCCGATGGGGTGAGGGGCTTTGGTGGTACGGGTGCGATGTTGGCCGCAAGGTCAAGTCTGGTTCCGATACTGCCATCGCTTGTAGTGCAAGGCGCGGCCAACTTCGGGGCCGTTTTTGCCCCTCACCCCGACCTCTCTCCCCGCTGGGGCGAGGGGCTTTGGCAGCATGGGTGCGGTGTTGGTCGTCCCCAACGCTGTGCACGGCGATTGCGGCCAACCTTGCGCCCCGTCTCCCCTCGCCCGCAAGCGGGAGAGGGGCCGGGGGTGAGGATGGCGTGGCTCAGGCCGCGCCGGCCAAGAAGTCCTGCGCAAAGCGTTGCAGCACGCCGCCGGCCTGGTAGACGCGCACTTCGGCGGCGGTATCGAGGCGGCAGGTGACTGCTACCTCGACGCTGCTGCCGTCGCGGCGGTGTACCACCAGCGTCAGGTCGCCACGCGGCGCCAGTTCGCCCTGGATGTCGTAGGTTTCGGTGCCGTCCAGGCCCAGCGTCAGCCGCGTGGTGCCGGGTTTGAACTCCACCGGCAATACGCCCATGCCGATCAGGTTGGTGCGGTGGATGCGCTCGAAGCCTTCGGCCACGATCACTTCCACCCCCGCCAGGCGTACGCCCTTGGCCGCCCAGTCGCGCGAGCTGCCCTGGCCGTAGTCGGCGCCGGCCACGATGATCAGCGGCTGTTTACGTGCCATATAGGTTTCGATGGCTTCCCACATGCGCATGACCTTGCCTTCCGGCTCGACACGGGCCAGCGAACCTTTCTTCACCTGGCCGTCTACTACAGCCATTTCGTTCACCAGCTGCGGGTTGGCAAAGGTGGCGCGCATGGCGGTGAGGTGGTCGCCGCGGTGGGTGGCGTAGCTGTTGAAGTCCTCTTCCGGCAGGCCCATCTTGGCCAGGTATTCACCGGCGGCAGAGCTGGCCAGGATGGCGTTGGACGGCGACAGGTGGTCGGTGGTGATGTTGTCCGGCAGCAGCGCCAGCGGGCGCATGCCCTTCAGCGTGCGCGGGTTGGCCGCCAGCGCGCCCATGCCTTCGGTGTCCCAGTACGGTGGGCGGCGGATGTAGGTGGACATCGGGCGCCACTGATACAGCGGGCTGTCGGCCTGCTGCGCTTCGCCCAGGTCGAACATCGGGATGTACACCTGCTTGAACTGCTCCGGCTTCACGCTGGCGGCCACGATGGCGTCGATCTCCTCGTCCGACGGCCACAGGTCTTGCAGGCGGATCTCGCGGCCGTCTACCACGGCCAGCACGTCCTGCTCGATGTCGAAGCGCACGGTGCCGGCCAGCGCGTAGGCCACCACCAGCGGCGGCGACGCCAGGAAGGCTTGCTTGGCGTAGGGGTGGATGCGGCCGTCGAAGTTGCGGTTGCCGGACAGCACGGCGGTGGCGTACAGGTCGCGCTCGATAATCTCTTGCTGGATGGCCGGGTCCAGCGCGCCGGACATGCCGTTACAGGTGGTGCAGGCGTAGGCGACGATGCCGAAGCCCAGTTGTTCCAGCTCCGGCAGCAGGCCGGCTTCTTCCAGATACAGCTTGGCTACCTTGGAACCCGGCGCAAACGAGGTTTTCACCCACGGCTTGCGGGCCAGGCCCAGCGCGTTGGCTTTCTTGGCCAGCAGGCCGGCAGCCACCACGTTGCGCGGGTTGCTGGTGTTGGTGCAGCTGGTGATGGCGGCAATGATCACCGCGCCGTCCGGCAGTTGGCCGCGGGCTTCTTCGTCGCGGGCCGCGGCCAGCTTGGCGGCGTCGGCAATGCCGCGCTCGGCCAGTGCCGACGTAGGCAGGCGTTTGTGCGGGTTGGACGGGCCGGCCATATTGCGCACCACGCTGGATAGGTCGAAGCGCAACACGCGCGGGTATTGCGCGGTTTTCAGGTCGTCGGCCCACAGCCCGGTGTGGCGGGCGTAGTTTTCCACCAGTGCTACCTGTTCCGGCTCGCGACCGGTGAGCTTCAGGTAGGCGATGGTTTGTGCGTCGATGTAGAACATGGCGGCGGTGGCGCCGTACTCCGGGCACATATTGGAGATGGTGGCGCGGTCGCCGATGGACAGGCTGTCGGCGCCTTCGCCGAAGAACTCCACCCAGGCACCCACCACGCGTTCCTTGCGCAGGAACTCGGTCAGCGCCAGCACGATGTCGGTGGCGGTAATGCCGGGCTGGCGCTGGCCGGTGAGCTCTACGCCTACGATGTCGGGCAGGCGCATCATCGACGGGTGGCCCAGCATGACGGTTTCGGCTTCCAGGCCGCCGACGCCGATGGCGATCACGCCCAGCGCGTCCACGTGCGGGGTGTGGCTGTCGGTGCCGACACAGGTGTCGGGGAAGGCCACGCCGTCACGCAGCTGGATCACCGGCGACATTTTTTCCAGGTTGATCTGGTGCATGATGCCGTTGCCGGCCGGGATCACGTCCACGTTCTTGAACGCGGTGCGCGTCCAGTTGATGAAGTGGAAGCGGTCTTCGTTGCGGCGCTCTTCGATGGCGCGGTTTTTTTCGAACGCTTGCGGGTCGAAGCCGCCGCATTCCACCGCCAGCGAGTGGTCGACGATGAGCTGGGTGGGGACCACCGGGTTCACCTGGGACGGGTCGCCGCCCTGGTCGGCGATGGCGTCGCGCAGGCCGGCCAGGTCCACCAGCGCGGTCTGGCCCAGGATGTCGTGGCACACCACGCGCGCCGGGTACCAGGGGAAGTCCAGGTCTTGGCGGCGTTCGATCAGTTGCTTCAGCGCGTCGGTCAGCAGCGCCGGTTCGCAGCGGCGTACCAGCTGCTCGGCCAGTACGCGGGAAACATAGGGCAGGGTGGCGTAGGCGCCGGGGGCGATGGCGTCCACGGCAGCACGGGTGTCGAAGTAGTCGGCCGGGCTGCCGGGCAGCGGTTTGCGGTATTGGCTATTCATGGCGGTGTTTACCGGCAATGTTTTGAGGGGGTGTTTCTGGGCTGCAGCTTCCACCGCAGCCACGAAAATTCAACAGCAGTTTTGCCACGAAAACCACGAAAAGCACGAAAACAAACACGGGTGTTGGGCGCTAATCCGCGCCATGGCCGTGAATGAGCGGTGTTGATGACCAGGCATTCAGACCTTTTCGTGTTGTTTGGTGGTTTTCGTGGCCAAGTTTGTCGTGGTTTCCGTGGCAGGTAGCCGTTAGCGCTGGGCCAGCGGCACGAAGGGCTGGTCTTCCGGCCCGGTGTAGTTGGCCGACGGGCGGATGATCTTGCCGTCGATGCGCTGTTCGATCACGTGGGCGCTCCAGCCGCTGGTGCGGGCAATAACAAACAGCGGGGTGAACATGGCGGTGGGCACGCCCATCATGTGGTAGCTGACCGCGCTGAACCAGTCCAGGTTAGGGAACATCTTCTTGATGTCCCACATCACCGATTCCAAGCGCTCGGCAATGTCGTACATCTTGGTGTCGCCGGCGGCTTTGGATAGCTCGTGGGCGACTTCCTTGATCACTTTGTTGCGCGGGTCGCTGATGGTGTACACCGGGTGGCCAAAGCCGATCACCACTTCCTTGCGTTCGACGCGGGCGCGGATGTCGGCCTCGGCTTCGTCCGGGCTGTCGTAGCGTTTCTGGACTTCAAAGGCCACCTCGTTGGCGCCGCCGTGTTTCGGGCCACGCAGTGCACCGATGGCACCGGTAATGGCGCTGTGCATGTCGGAGCCGGTGCCGGCGATGACGCGGGCGGTGAAGGTGGAGGCGTTGAATTCGTGCTCGGCGTACAGGTTGAGCGAGGTGTGCATGGCGCGTACCCATTGCTCGGATGGTTTCTGGCCGTGCAGCAGGTGCAGGAAGTGGCCGCCGATGCTGTCGTCGTCGGTTTCCACCTCGATGCGCTTGCCGTTGTGGCTGAAGTGGTACCAGTACAGCAGCATCGAGCCCAGGCTGGCCATCAGGCGGTCGGCAATGTCACGGGCGCCGGCGATGTTGTGGTCGTCTTTTTCCGGCAGCGCGCAGCCCAGGGCCGATACGCCGCTGCGCATCACGTCCATCGGGTGGGCATTGGCCGGCAGGGCTTCCAGTACCGCTTTCACGGCGGCGGGCAGGCCGCGCAGGCTCTTCAGTTTTTTCTTGTAGCCAGCCAGCTCGGCCGGGTTGGGCAGCTTGCCGTGTACCAGCAGGTAGGCCACTTCTTCGAATTCACAGTGGGCGGCCAGGTCCAGGATGTCGTAGCCGCGGTAGTGCAGGTCGTTGCCGCTGCGGCCAACGGTGCACAGCGCGGTGTTGCCGGCAGCTACGCCGGACAGGGCGACGGATTTTTTCGGTTTGCCAGTTAGGACGACTTCACTCATGCCACTTCTCCTTGGTGGGCCTGCCACGTCAGGGCAGGCCTTGTGTCATTGCGGCGGGGCCGCGATCGTGAACCGGGTGCAGGGCTGGCCAGGCTCTCTGTGTTATGTGTGGCGTGCGGCCAACCCTGCGAAACGTGACTTACTTGTTCTTGCCTTCGGCAAACAGCGCGTCCAGCTTCTGCTCGTAGTCGTGGTAGCCGAGGTGGTCGTACAGCTCCATGCGGGTCTGCATGGTATCCACCACGTTCTTCTGGCTGCCGTCGCGGCGGATGGCACCGTAGACGTTCAGCGCGGCCTGGCTCATGGCGCGGAAGGCGGACAGCGGGTACAGCACCAGGCCCACGCCGTTGGCGCCCAGTTCTTCGGTGGTGTACAGCGGGGTGGCGCCAAACTCGGTGATGTTGGCCAGAATCGGCACTTTCACGGCCTTGGCAAACTGTTTGTACATGGCGAGGTCGGTGATGGCTTCCGGGAAGATCATGTCGGCGCCGGCTTCCACGCAAGCCACGGCGCGTTCGATGGCGGCGTCCAGGCCTTCCACCGCCAGCGCGTCGGTGCGGGCCATGATCACCATGCCATGCTGGCGGGCATCCACCGCCGCCTTCACGCGGTCTACCATTTCTTCCTGGCTGACGATGGCTTTGTTCGGGCGGTGACCGCAGCGTTTCTGTTGCACCTGGTCTTCGATGTGCACGGCAGCGGCGCCGGCTTTTTCCAGGCTGCGTACGGCGCGGGCGATATTGAAGGCACCGCCCCAGCCGGTATCGATGTCCACCAGCAGCGGCAGGCTGGAGGCGTCGGTAATGCGGCGCACGTCGATCAGCACGTCTTCCAGGGTGGTGATGCCCAGGTCGGGAATGCCGCAGGAGCAGGCGGCCACGCCGCCGCCGGACAGGTACAGCGCCTTGAAGCCGCTATGCTCGGCCAGGCGGGCAGCGTAGGCGTTGACGGCGCCAACGACCTGCAGGGGTTTTTCTTGCGCGACCGCGTCGCGAAAACGTTGACCGGGTGTGGACATCGGGTTCTCCTGCTCTTGTTCTGGGGGATGTGAGAGGCATTCTAGCAAGTGCTTGGTTTTTTGGTAAACGATTTTCTGTCGAACAATCGGCGTTCGTGCGCCAGGGTGTGGCAATCCGGCATGCCACATCTTGAAACAATGCGTTGTGGACGCATCTGTTATATAAGCTGCGCATCTGCGCAGGCCTGTGTGCGCGACGTTGAACTTATTTTGCAGGTGCCGGGTCATAGCTGAGACCTGCAGCGGCACCAGCCGGCACTTACAAAATCAAGCAGGGCGAATCAGGGAGAAAATGTTAACGATGAGTGATCGTGAACTCGATCAGCAGTTGGTCGAGCGGGCGCAGCGTGGTGAAAAGCGCGCCTTCGACTTGCTGGTGTCGAAGTATCAGCGGCGATTGTCGCGCCTGTTGTCGCGCTTCATACGCGACTCGGCCGATATCGAAGACGTGACGCAAGAGGCGTTTGTCAAAGCCTATCGCGCACTGCCTTCGTTTCGGGGCGAGAGTGCGTTTTATACCTGGCTGTACCGTATTGGCATCAATACGGCAAAAAATTTCCTGACTTCTGCCGGCCGGCGGCCGGTCGTCAGTGCGGAGTTCGAGGATGAGGATGGCGAGAGTCTGGACATGGCAAGCCAGATTCCCGATCACCACACCCCCGAAGCCGAAATGATGAATCAGCAGATTCTCGCGGCCGTGAATGCGGCGGTGGAGCGTTTGCCAGAAGAGTTGCGTACGGCGATTACCCTTCGCGAGATGGAAGGGTTGAGCTACGAGGAAATTGCCATCGTAATGAATTGCCCAATAGGCACGGTGCGTTCGCGGATCTTCCGTGCGCGCGAAGCGATCGCGACCGAGTTGCGTCCTTTGCTGGATACAGCCAAGAACAAGAGATGGTGAGCAGATGATGAAAGAGACCCTATCTTCCCTGATGGATGGCGAACTGGGCGACAAGGACGCCGCCCGCGCCCTGCAAGTGCTGGAAGGCGACGACGAGCTGAAAGCGGCCTGGCAGGAATATCACCTGATTGGCGATGCGCTGCGCGGCAACGCTGCCTTGCACGTTGACGTACGACAGCCGGTATCGCTTGCTTTGCAGGCGGAACCTACCGTGTTGGCGCCACGTAACCTGGTGCAAAAGCGCAGCCGCCCGGTGGCGCGTTTCGCGCTGGCTGCTTCGGTAGCGATGGCGGGTGTGGTGGGCTGGTACGGCTGGCAAGGCCAGCGCGCGACCGACCCGGCGCTGATGGCGCAAGCCGTGCCTACCCCCAGCGCCCAGGTGCAGGTGGTGAATGCGGCCAATCAGTCCTATCTCGATGCGCATCAGGATATCAGCGCAGGGGATGGTCTGGCTCGCGCCAGCCTAGTGCAACCCGCGTCGAAAGGTTTGCATTGATGCGTGTAACTGCAGCCTGTGTTTTGCTGGCTCTGCCGTTGGCTGCCGTGGCGGACGACGACTGGGCCACGCTGGAGAAGGCCGCCCAAGCGGCGGCCAACTTGCCGCTTACGGCTACTTATCTGCACCAGGTGGGCAGCGAGCTGGAGACCTTCCGTATCCAGCGCATGCAGGATGGTGCGGTGGTGCGCGAACGTCGCGAGTCTCTGGACGGTATGCCGCGCGAGATTGTGCGTGTCGGTAACGAGCTGACCTGCTACGCGCCGGACGCCAAGGCGTTGAATGCCGCCAAACTCAGTGCCATCAAGCTGTTTCCGGCCTTGCTGCCGGAAGACACTGCCGAGCTGGCGCAGGGTTATGTGCTAAGCCGTGCCGGTAACGACCGGGTGGCGCAGCGTGATTGCCAGTGGCTGGTGCTCAAGCCGCGCGATCTGGCCTCGCGCTATACCCAGCGCTTCTGTATCGACCCGCAAACCGCGTTGCCGCTAAGGGTGGTGACTGCCGGCAGCAAGGGTGAGGTGATAGAGCAGTTTGCTTTCACCGAGCTGCAGCTTGGTGGCGTAAAGGATAAAGCCCAGCTGAAACCGCGCTACAAGCAGAGCTTGGCATTAGGCAAGCTGGGCGCTGTGCAGCAGGGCATGCAGCCGGTGCACGATATCAAGGGTTTGCCCGCAGGTTTCCGCATGGTGCGCTTTGTTAATCGTGCCATGCCTGGCCACGACAAGGCGGTACAGCACTATGTGTTCTCCGATGGCTTTGCCAAAGTATCGCTTTTTGTCGAAACGGCCAGTGGCGAAGGGGTTAATCACCCGGCCTCCTCTGCACATAACGGCATTGGCGTGATGTCGCGCCAAAGTGGAGAACAGCTGCTGACCGTGGTGGGTGACCTGCCCGAGGCCGGTTTGCAGGCCATCCTCAAGAGCGTGCGCCTGACGCCGCGTTGAGCATGATCGAAACCGAAGCCAGTGTGCTTTCTGTCGAGCCCGGCCATGCTTGGGTTGCCCCCCGGCCGCACTCACCGTGTGGCCAGTGCGACCCGGTGCACGGCTGTCGCTCTTTGCAGTTGGCGCGCATGTTTGTCTTGCGAGAGCCGCGTTTTCGCGTGCTGGACCCACTGGGCGTAGCACCTGGCGATAAAGTCATGATCGCGGTGCCTGAGAAAAGCCTGCTGCGTAGTGCCTTTCTGCTTTATCTGTTGCCAGTGCTGGCCCTGATGCTGGGGGCTGGTTTGGCGTCCCCTTGGGGTGAGCCTGCTGCCGTCACGGCTGGTGTGTTCGCCCTGTTGTTGTGTTTCGGTTTGGTGCGCCTGATGGGGCGCAGGCTGGCGGCCAACCTCCGCTTTCAGCCGCATATTGCCCGCCGCGTTGATGTCACTGTAGCCATGGAGTTTGTCAGAACATGCCGATCAAGAAGCTGATTGTCTCGTCCATGATGGTAGCCGGCCTGCTGGCCGGCTCTGCCCCGCTGATGGCGGCCCCGCAGCTGGCGCTGCCCGACTTCACCCAGCTGGTAGAAGACCAGGGCCGTGCCGTGGTGAACATCCGTACCGTACAGACCGTGCGCGAAGTGGTGCGTAACGTGCCGCAAGGCATGGAAAACGACCCCTTTGCCGAATTTTTCCGCCGTTTTGCTCCGCCGCAGTTGCGTGAATACCGCGCCGGCGGCATGGGTTCTGGCTTCATTCTGTCGTCCGACGGCTATGTGCTGACCAATGCACACGTGATTGCCGACGCCGACGAGATGATCGTGACGCTGGGTGACAAGCGCGAATTCAAGGCCAAGGTAGTGGGGTCCGACGCGCGTACCGATGTGGCGCTGATCAAGATCGACGCTACCGGCCTGCCGGCAGTCAAGCTGGGCAAAGTGGATCAGTTGAAAGTAGGCGAGTGGGTGTTGGCTATCGGCTCGCCATTCGGTTTCGAGAACACCGTTACCTCCGGCATCGTGTCGGCCAAGGGCCGTCATCTGCCGGATGAGTCTTACGTGCCGTTCATCCAGACCGACGCTGCGGTCAACCCAGGCAACTCCGGCGGCCCGCTGTTCAACCTGAAGGGTGAGGTGGTCGGCATCAATTCGCAGATTTACAGCCGTTCTGGCGGCTTCATGGGCATTTCGTTTGCCATTCCCATCGACGTGGCGTTGGAAGTGGCCGAGCAATTGAAGAAAGACGGTAAGGTCAGTCGCAGCCGTATCGGCGTATCGATCCAGGATGTCAGCAAAGAGCTGGCCGCATCGTTTGGTATGACGCAGGCCAAGGGCTCGTTGATTACCTCGGTAGACAAAGATGGCCCGGCCGGCAAGGCGGGTATTCGTGCTGGCGACGTTGTGCTCCAAGTAGGTAACCAGGCGGTGGACAAGAGCGAAGATCTGCCGCGTTTGTTGGGAAGCGTGCGTCCCGGTAGCCGCATCGAGCTGACCGTATGGCGCAACCGCGCAGCGGTGAAAGTGAGCCTGGTGACCGCCGAAATGCAGGACGAAGACCCGCGTACCGCCGAGCGCGCCTACAAGGGCAAGCAAGGCGAGCAGGAAGAAGTGGGCACCAGTACCGGCCTGGCGCTGCAAGCCGTACCGCCTGCCGTGTTGCAGAAACTGGGCGTGCGTTTCGGCCTGGCGGTGCGCAGCGCGCGCGGCCCGGCGATGAAGGCCGGCCTGCAGCAAGGTGACATCATTGTTGGCGTGGCCGGCGAAGAGCTGCAGAATGCCCGCCAGCTGGTGCAGGCCATTCAGGCGGTGAAGCCGGGCGACGTACTGGCCCTGCGTGTACTGCGCGATGGTGCGCCATTGTTCATTGCCCTGAAACCCGAGAAGAACACGCCTTGAAAACCTTGACGCTTTATTTTCGTGACTACTGCAGCCTGTGCCACCAGATGCTGGCGCAGCTGCAGCCGTTGCGCCAGCAGTACGGTTTCGACATCCAGGTGGTGGATGTCGATGCCGACCCCGAGCTGGAAGCCCGGTACAACGAACTGGTGCCGGTGCTGATGGACGGGGATACGCAAATCTGCCACTGGCACCTCGACGAGGCCAAGTTGGCCGCAACACTGGCTGCACATAGCGGCGAAATCGGCTAAAATCCGCGCCAGTGTTGAATACGCAAGGGCACGCTCCGGTGCCCTTAATTTTTGCTGGATTCCGATGAAACATATCCGAAATTTTTCGATCATTGCCCACATTGACCACGGCAAGTCGACCCTGGCAGACCGCTTTATCCAGTTTTGTGGCGGTCTGGAACTGCGTGAAATGAGCGCGCAGGTGCTCGATTCGATGGATATCGAAAAAGAGCGTGGCATTACCATCAAGGCGCAAACCGCGGCCTTGCAATACAAGGCGCGCGACGGCCAGATTTACAACCTGAACCTGATCGACACCCCCGGCCACGTGGACTTCTCTTACGAAGTGTCGCGCTCGCTGTCCGCCTGCGAAGGCGCGCTGCTGGTAGTGGACGCGTCCCAGGGCGTGGAAGCGCAAACCGTGGCCAACTGCTACACCGCCATCGAGCTGGGCGTGGAAGTGGTGCCGGTACTGAACAAGATCGACCTGCCGGCCGCCGACCCCGAGCGCGTCAGCCAGGAGATCGAAGACATCATCGGTATCGAAGCCATCGACGCCGTGCGTGCTTCGGCCAAGTCCGGCATCGGTATCGAGGACATCCTCGAAACCGTGGTCAACAAGATTCCGCCGCCGGAAGGCAACCCGGACGCGCCGCTGAAAGCGCTGATCATCGACTCCTGGTTCGACAACTACGTCGGCGTGGTGATGCTGGTGCGCGTCATCGACGGTCAGCTGAAGCCGAAAGACAAGATCAAGTTCATGGCCACCCAGGCCGAACACCTGTGCGAACAGGTGGGGGTATTCACACCGAAATCGGTACAGCGCAGTGAGCTGAACGCCGGCGAAGTGGGTTTCGTCATTGCCGGTATCAAAGAACTGAAATCGGCCAAAGTGGGCGACACCATCACCCTGGCCGCCAAACCGGCTACCGACGCGCTGCCGGGCTTCAAGGAAGTACAGTCGCAGGTATTCGCCGGCCTGTACCCGGTGGAAAGCCACGACTACGAAGCGCTGCGTGATGCACTGGAAAAACTGCAGCTGAACGACGCCTCGCTGAAGTTCGAACCGGAAGTATCCCAAGCGCTCGGCTTCGGCTTCCGTTGCGGCTTCCTGGGCCTGTTGCACCTGGAAATCGTGCAAGAGCGTCTGGAACGCGAGTTCGACATGGACCTGATCACCACCGCACCGACGGTGAACTACGAAGTGGTGATGAAAGACGGTACCGTCGAAGTGGTGTCCAACCCGTCGCGCATGCCGGAAGGCGGCAAGTACGAAGAGCTGCGCGAGCCCATCATCACCGCCACCATCCTGGTACCGCAGGACTACGTCGGCTCGGTGATGACGCTGTGCAACAACAAGCGCGGCGTACAGCGCAACATGCAGTACATGGGCCGTCAGGTAATGCTGACCTACGATCTGCCGATGAACGAAGTGGTGATGGATTTCTTCGACAAACTGAAGTCCACCAGCCGTGGCTACGCCTCGCTGGACTACGAGTTCAAGGAATTCCAGAGCGCCGACCTGGTGAAACTGGACGTGCTGGTCAATGGCGAAAAAGTGGATGCACTGAGCCTGATCGTGCACCGTGCCTCCAGCGTGTACCGTGGCCGCGAACTGGTGTCCAAGATGCGCGAGCTGATCCCGCGCCAGATGTTCGACATCGCGGTGCAGGCCGCCATCGGTGGCCACATCATCGCCCGCGAAACCGTGAAAGCGCTGCGCAAGAACGTGCTGGCCAAGTGTTACGGCGGCGATATCACGCGTAAGAAAAAGCTGCTGGAAAAACAGAAAGCCGGTAAGAAGCGCATGAAGCAGGTGGGCAACGTGGAGATTCCGCAAGAAGCCTTCCTGGCCATTCTGCAAGTCGGGGACAAATAATGGGTTCGAATCTGGTGTGGTTGTGGTCGGTACTGGCTATTGTTGGCGTGCTGCTGATCCTGTTTTCCCCGAAGCAAGTCGGCGTCAAGTCGTCGGCGGTGGAGTGGGGCTACCTGGGTCTGCTGGGCGGCTGCTTCGGCCTGCTGTCGGGTTACATGACCTTCTCGGCGGTGATGCTGATCATCGTGCTGGTTACCGGCGCCATCTGGGCGCTGGACAAGTTCATGCTGGCCCGCCGCCGTGCTGCCGACGCAGAAGTGCCACACTACATCGACTTCCCGCGCGGGTTCTTCCCGATCATCGCGGTGGTGTTCCTGCTGCGTTCTTTTGTGGTCGAACCATTCCAGATTCCGTCCAGTTCCATGCGCCCCGGCTTGATCGTCGGCGACTTCATTCTGGTCAACAAGTTCAGCTATGGCATCCGCCTGCCGGTGGCCAACAATGTGCTGCTACCAGTAGGCCAGGTGCAGCATGGTGACGTGGTGGTGTTCAACTACCCTGAAGATGAAAAGGTCAATTTCATCAAACGCGTCGTGGGTCTGCCAGGCGATGTGGTGAGCTATCAAGGCAAGCAGCTGTCGATCAACGGCAAGCTGGTGGCTCATGTCAGCGAAGGGGAGCACCAGTACGTAGAAAAGAACCTGATGATGGTGCAAACGCAGCAGTACCGCGAAACCATCGAGGGCCATTCGTTTGCTACCCTGGTCGTGCCTGAAGCACCATCTTACTTGCCGCAGGGCGTGCGTCAGTTTGCCGGTCGTGAAAATTGCCAGTATGCCGAGAATGGTTTCAGCTGCAAGGTACCGGCTGGCCAGTACTTTGTGATGGGTGATAACCGCGATAACAGCGAAGACAGCCGCTACTGGGGTTTTGTCGAAGATCGCCTGCTGGTAGGCAAGGCTTTCCTGGTGTGGATGAACTTTGGTGATCTGGGCCGCATCGGCACCCGCATCGAGTAAGGAGCACAACATGCGTAGTCAGCGCGGTTTTTCCCTGCTGGTGGTGATGGCCATGGCCATCGTGGCTGCTACCGTGGTACTGATGTTCCTCAAGATCATACCGGTGTATTCCGAGTACTATGCTTTGAAGGACACGCTGGACACTTTGGCCAGCCAGACCGGCAAGTCTGACTATGAGCTGCGCCGAGATTTCAGTAATCGTGCCATTATTCAGGACATCGTCTCGGTCAAGGCACAAGATCTGGTGATCGTCTCCAGCCCCAGCGTGCTGGGCGTCGGCGTTCGCTACAGCCGCGAGGTGCCGCTGAAGAAGGGCATCAAGCTGGTTTTTGACTTCGAATACCAGGCAGGTACCCCTGTCCTGAAAGACACACAATAACACCGTGAGCAACCAAGACACCCGTTTCCGGCGCCTGTCCCAGGCGCTGGATTATTTTTTTCGGCAACCCGAGCTGCTGCGCCAGGCATTGACGCACCGCAGCTTTGGCACACCCAATAATGAACGTTTCGAGTTCATCGGCGACAGCATCCTCAACTACACCGTAGCGCGCATGCTATTCGACCGTTTCCCCAAACTCAGCGAAGGCGAGCTATCGCGCTTGCGTGCCAACCTGGTCAACCAGAACACGCTGGCCGAGTTGGCCACCGCGCTGAAACTGGGCGACTACCTGTACCTGGGCGAAGGCGAGCTGAAAAGCGGCGGTTACAACCGGCCGTCCATTCTGGCCGACGCACTGGAAGCCACCTTTGCCGCCATCAGCTTCGACGCCGATTTCATGGCCGCCGAGCAGGTGGTACGCCGCCTGTACACCGAGCGCGTGGCGGCGATCGACCCCACCAAGCACGCCAAGGACGCCAAGACGCGGCTGCAGGAAGCGTTGCAGGCACGCCGTTACACGCTGCCGCGCTACAGCATCCTGTCGCAAAGCGGCGAGGCGCACGAGCAGAGCTTCCGCGTGCAGTGCGACCTGGCCGAGCTCAACATCATCACCACCGGCGAGGGCAACAGCCGTCGCGGTGCCGAGCAGCAGGCCGCCGATGCGGCACTGTTGCTGCTTGAACAACGTTTTGCCGCTGGCAAGAAATAAACCATGAACGACATCAACCATCGCTGCGGCTTTGTGGCCATCGTCGGGCGCCCCAACGTGGGCAAGTCCACCCTGATGAACCACCTCATCGGCCAGAAGATCAGCATCACCTCCAAAAAAGCACAAACCACGCGCCACCGCGTTAATGGTATCCATACCGAGCCGGGCGCGCAGTTCGTGTTTGTCGATACCCCGGGTTTCCAGACCTTCCACAAAGGCGCGCTGAACGAAACGCTGAACAAGAGCGTGAAAGACACGCTGGGCAGCGTGGACTGCGTACTGTTCGTGCTGGAAGCGATGCGCTTTACCGGCGCCGACCGCGAAGTGATGGCGCTGCTGCCGAAGAACACGCCGGTACTGCTGGTGGTGAACAAGCTGGACAAGGCCAAAGACCGCCTGCTGCTGTCCGCGTTTATCGAAGAAGTGCGCGCCGAGTTCGACTTTGCCGGTGTGGAAGTGGTCAGCGCCAAGCACAGCCAGCGTCTGGCCGAGCTGCTGGACCAGGTACGCCCGCATCTGCCCGAGTCGGTACCGCTGTACCCGGAAGACATGGTGACCGACAAGACCCAGCGCTTCCTGGCTGGCGAGATCGTGCGCGAAAAACTGTTCCGCTACCTGGGCGAAGAGCTGCCGTACGAAATGAACGTAGAGGTGGAGTCGTTCCAGGTGGAAGGCAGCATGTTCCGCATCTACGTGGCCGTGCTGGTAGACAAGGAAGGGCAGAAGCCCATCGTCATCGGTCGCGGTGGCGAGAAACTGAAGAAAATCTCCACCGAAGCCCGCCTTGACATGGAGCAGCTGTTCGACTGCAAAGTGTTCCTGGAAGTGTGGGTGAAAGTGAAATCCGGCTGGGCCGACGACGTGCGCTTCCTGCGCGATTTCGGTCTGGAATAACCCCGCAGAGGTTGGCCGCATGCTTGCCCGTACCCCCGCGCCGCCCTATTGGGCCGTGATTTTCAGCAATCAGCGTACCGCTGCCGATGGCGAAGGCTACGGCGTGACCGCCGAGCAGATGGTGGCGCTGGCCGCCGAACAGCCCGGCTATCTGGGCGCCGAAAGCGCCCGCGGCAGCGACGGCTTTGGCATTACCGTGTCGTACTGGCAAAGCGAGGCCGACATCGCCGCCTGGCGTGCCCACGCCGGACACCGGGTGGCGATTGCCGCCGGTTTCGACCGCTGGTACGCCTGCTTTGCTACCCGCGTGGCCTATGTTGGCCGCGACCACCTGTGGGACAAGCCCGCCAGCGATGCGCCAGGTCAAGGTTGATCGCCAGCCGGCCTACGTGCTGCACACCCAGCCATACCGCGAAACCAGCCTGCTGGTGGAAGTGCTCAGCCGCGACCACGGCCGTTTCACGCTGGTGGCACGCGGGGCGCGCCGCCCGCGTTCTGACCTGCGCGGCCAACTGTTGCCGTTCCAGCCGCTGCAGCTGGCCTGGTTCGGCAAGGGCGAGCTGCGCACGCTGCACACGGTAGACTGGCGCGGCGGCGTACCGCAGTTTGCCGGCCAGCGCCTGGTGTGCGGTTTTTACCTCAATGAGTTGCTGCTGCGCCTGTCGCCGCGCGACGACCCGTCCCCCGAGCTGTTCCAGCTGTACGACCGCACTGTGCGCGGCATGGCGCGCAGCGACAGCCTGCCCGACGTGTTGCGCCGTTTCGAGCTGAACCTGCTGACGGTGCTGGGCTATACCCCGCCGTGCAGCGAGGATGCCGCCGGCCAGCCGCTGCAGCCGGACGCCTATTACCTGTGCCGTTTCGGCGAGCTGCCGCAGCGCGTGGCCGTGCCCGATGCTGGCCCGCGCCAGCTGGTGGTGGCGGGCGCCAGCCTGCTGGCCCTGGCCGTTGCCGACTTTTCCCTGCCGCATAGCCGCCGCGACGTACGCGGCCTGCTGCGCTTGTATCTGGATGAATTGCTGGGGCCAGAACCGCTGGCCACCCGCGAACTGTTAACCACGCTCTACGCGCTGCAAGAAGACAGCGCTCCCAGCCGGAGACCATCATGATTCTGCTAGGCGTCAATATCGACCACGTTGCCACCCTGCGCCAGGCGCGTGGCACCCGTTTCCCCAGCCCGATCGAAGCGGCCCTGGTGGCCGAATCCAGCGGTGCCGACCTGATCACCCTGCATCTGCGCGAAGACCGCCGCCACATCCAGGACCACGACGTGGACGCCATGCGCGCCACCATCAAGACGCGCATGAACCTGGAAATGGCACTCACCGACGAAATGCTGGCCAACGCGCTGCGCGTGAAGCCGGAAGACGTGTGCCTGGTGCCGGAAAAGCGCGAGGAAGTCACCACCGAAGGCGGCCTCGACGTCATCCGCTACTTTGACGAAGTGCGCGAGTTTACCCGCCAGCTGACCGACGCCGGCATTCGTGTGTCCATCTTCATCGACCCGGACATCAAGCAGATCCAGGCTGCCTGGGACGCCGGCGCCCGCGTGATCGAGCTGCACACCGGCGCCTACGCCCACGCCGACTTCCAGCACGACGCGCAGCAAGCCGAGCTGGCGCGCATCCGCGAAGCCGCCGTGTTTGGCGACCACCTGGGCATGGTGGTGAATGCCGGCCACGGCCTGAACTACCATAACGTGAAGCCGATCGCCGCCATTCCGGAAATCGCCGAGCTGAACATCGGCCACGCCCTGGTCAGCCATGCGCTGATGGTGGGCTTTGCCGCCGCCGTGCGCGAAATGAAGGCGCTGATGATCGAAGGCCGCCAGGGGCTGTAATGATTTACGGCATCGGCACCGACATGGCGCGCATCGCGCGCTTTCAGGCCATGCTGGACCGCTGGGGCCTGCGTGCCGGCCGCCGCTTGCTGGCGCCGGTAGAGCAGGACGAGTTGGCCGCAGCGGCCAACCCGGCGCGGCTGCTGGCCAAGCGCTTTGCCGCCAAAGAGGCGCTGGCCAAGGCGCTGGGCACCGGCGTGCGCGAGCCGGTGCTGCTGACCGCCATCGCCGTCAGCCACGACGCGCTGGGCAAGCCGATGTTTGCCTTTGACGATGCGCTGCATGCGTTTCTGCGCGAGCGCGGCATCAGCCGCGTGCATTTGTCGATTACCGACGAGGCCGAGCACGCACTAGCTTTTGTGGTGTGTGAAACCGGCCTTGCGGCCAACCTTTGAGTGGCACCATGACTCAACTTTCTCTGCCGCGCGGCCCGGTGATGGCCGACGTTGCCGGCTTCCGCCTCAGCGACGACGAAAAACAACGCCTGTGTCACCCGCTGGTGGGCGGCGTTATCCTGTTCCGCCGCAACTTCGACAGTGTCGAGCAGCTGAAGGCGCTGACCGCCGAGATCCGCGCGCTGCGCCAGCCCGAGCTGCTGATTGCCGTCGATCACGAAGGTGGCCGCGTGCAGCGCTTCCTGGCCGGCTTTACCCGCCTGCCGCCGATGCGGGTGCTGGGCGAGCTGTGGGACGCGCAAGGCCAGGCGGTGGCCGAAGCGGCAGCCGAGGAAACCGGCTACGTGCTGGCGGCCGAGCTGCGCGCTTGCGGCGTGGACCTCAGCTTCACCCCGGTGCTGGACCTGGACTGGCAGCACTGCGCCGTCATCGGCAACCGCAGCTTCCACGGCGACCCGGCGGTGGTGATCGCGCTGGCCAGCGCGCTGCAGCGTGGTCTGAATCGTGGCGGCATGGGCAGCTGTGGCAAGCACTTCCCCGGTCACGGTTTTGTCGAGGGCGACACCCATGTCGCCATGCCGCAAGACCCGCGCAGCCTGGACGATATCCGCGCTGCCGACCTGAAACCGTTTGCCGCCCTGGCCGCCAGCGGCATGAAGGCGGTGATGCCGGCGCACGTGATCTACCCGCAAGTGGACGACACCTCGGCCGGTTTCTCGCGCATCTGGCTGCAGGACATCCTGCGTGGCGAGTTGGGCTTTGACGGCACCATTTTCAGCGACGACCTGACCATGGAAGGCGCCGCCGGTGCCGGCGATATCGTGGCCCGTGCCGGGCGCGCGTTTGCAGCCGGTTGCGATATGGCCCTGGTGTGCAATCGCCCCGAGCTGGTAGACGACTTGCTGGCCAGGTTGGCCGCACCGGCGCAGCCGCAGCTGGCGCAGCGCCTGCAGGCGATGGCCGGGCAGGGTACGGCGGCCGAGTGGGCAGTACGGGTAGCGGGTAGCGACTTTGCCGCTATTGCCGCCCGCGTCGGTGCGCTGGCCGTGCCGCCGCAGCAACTGGCCGCCGCGCCGCAGGTGGGCGAGGCGCATTAAGCGCGCTACCTGTCTGCTATCGGCTGCTGCCCGCTTCCTGCCATCAGCAGATGAAAAACCCCCGCTACACAAGCGGGGGTTTTTCGTCGGTAGTACGCTGGCGCGGGTCAGAACAGCTCGATATCGCCATCGTTGCTGCTGCCGGCGTTCAGTTGCAGCTCGCTGGCGCGGGCGCGGGTGCGGCGCTGGTCGTTCCATGGTTTGTCGTGCATGTGCAGGCGGCTCAGCGAGGTGCGCAGTTTTTCGCCCAGGTTGCGCAGGTCGTCGGGGGATACCGCGTGGATGCGGCTGCAGGCCAATGCATCCTGGTTCAGCTGGATCAGGATGTCGCCGGACGATTTGGAATCGTGCACCGCCTGTGCTTGCTGTGCCACGGCATCGCCGATTTCGCTGGCTGAGGCATTGATGTCGCCGATGGCGCGAGTGATGTTGTCCAGCTTGTCGCGCGAGGTGTCGGCGTGGGTGGCGGCAAAGCCGGCGCGTTCCAGCGAGACGCTCATGGCGCCCACTACCTTGTCGGTACCGCGCTGGATGTCGCTCATGATGTTCTGCACCTGCTGGGTGGCTTCCTGCGTGCGGTGCGCCAGCTTGCGCACCTCGTCGGCCACCACGGCAAAGCCGCGGCCGCTTTCGCCGGCGCGGGCGGCTTCGATGGCGGCGTTCAGCGCCAGCAGGTTGGTCTGGTCTGCAATGTCCTTGATCGAGGCCAGAATGCCGCCAATGCTGCCGGAGGCGGTGGACAGCGCCCGTACGTCGCGGGTGGCCTCCTCCAGCAGGCTGGCAACCTCGGTCACGCCATTGATCACGATCAGCGTGGCGTCGCGGCTTTCATTCATGTCGTGGCCAGCCTGTTGTGCCGCAGCCGTGATTTGCTCCAGGTCCACACGCAGGCGCTCGGCTTGCTCGATCATGCGTGAGATGGCGCCAATCAGTACTTCACCATGGCTGGCTTGCAGCAGGTTTTTTTGCAGAATGGCGCTGTAGGTGTCGGTCAACTCTTGCGACATGGGAATCAGCCGCGCACTGGAGCCCAGTACCTGGGTAAAAATGTCGTCCAGTTCCTTGAGTAGCGCGTTAAAGTGCTGGCTGCAGCCTTCCCAGTCGGCGCTGGTGGCCAAGTCCAGCTTTTTGCTGAAGTCGATCGGTTCCTCTCCCAGCCACGCCAGGTGACGGCGGAAAATACGTGCCGGGCGGATGAAGTGCTTGTGTATGCGCCAGCCGAGTACTGCCAATACGGAACTGCCGGTCAGCAGACTGGCGAGTAGTGCGCTGTAGGGTTGGGCAGGTAACAGTAGCGCCAGTAAGGGAATAATCAGCAAAGGCGCAAGCGCGGGGGCGATCAGACGGAACAGGGTGGCTTTCATGAGGTTTCCGTGGCAAGGGGGCGACTGGCGGCCTGCTTGCCGCTTGTTTTCTTACATGATTTGCTTATGACTGAAGTATACCCTTTAAGCAGTATGGTTTTAAACTGCATCGATCAGGTATTTTGAATATGCACAGTGTTTTTGCCCGTTTGTTCAACCCGGGTAGTCGCCGTTTTGCTAACGCAGACGTCATGAGCGCCGTCGACTTGCTGATCCAGCAGGTGGAGCCGCGGCTGAAGCTGCTGCCTACCGGGCGGCGCCAGTTGCGCAGAGGGGTGCGTAGCGTGCTGGAGCGCATTGATGACATCGGGGCATTGTTGCCGCCAGCGCTGGACCTTAGCCCGGCCGGCTACAGCAGCGACCGTCGTGTGGGCCTGCTGTTTGCGTCGCCGCAGACCTTATGCGATAGCCTGCGTGCCAGTCAGCCGTTGCAGGACTACCTGTCCAGCCCGCGCAGCAGCGAGCAGATGCAGCTGATGCTGGTGATGCAGCGTCACGAAGATACCCGTCTGGGTAGCCAGCTGCTACCTGACGGCAGCGTGCGTCACGATGTGCCGCAGCAGGTGTTGAGCTTTTCGCGTCACCGCATCATTGCCGCCACTGCCGCGCGCAAGGAATTGGTGGATGATTGCCGGCAGCAGGCCTATCAAGCCTTGTGTGCCAGCCTGGCGGCCAACCTGTCCGACGCCGAGGCGCAGCGCCGCATGCTGGACGTAGAGCGCAAGGCGCTGCAGTTGCAGCTGGGCAACCGTACTAATGTGCTGAACGCCGAGGCGTTGAACTTGCACGGCAGCATGAACCACGAACAGATGGCGGTGCGGCTGGCCGAGGTAGAGCAGCAACTGCAAAACCTGCAGGTAGTGGCCAGCCTGGAAGGCAAACTGGGCTTGTTGCGCAAGGTGGTGGAGGCGCCGGAACAGGTGGTACAGGCCAGCCTGCAAACCGCCTGGGTGGACCGCATGGGGGTGGTACTGAACCCCGACGAGGGCGGCCAGCAGCTGGACTACGCCGACGTGGCGCTGGGCTATCTGCAAAAGCGGCAGCGGGTGATATTTGCCGCCAGCCTCAGCCGACAAGACCTGCGCGAGTGGCTGGCGCGCTGGCCGGCAATAGCGTAGGCCCGCGTTGCGTCAGGCGGCGCCACGGGCCACAATCAGCGGAATCTGCATCTCGGCGGCGGCCAGGCCGCCGTGATTGCCCAACAAGGCCGGGCGTTTCTCGTCGCCCACCGTCTGCAAGATTCCCCAGTCTTCTTTCATCAGTAGCAGGAAGTCACCACAGCGTGCGGCCAACAGCGGGTGTGCCGGTGGCGGGCCGAACCAGCCGGCAGCCAGCACGTCGGCCGCCGGCAAACACCAGGCGGCATGTCCCAGCGTGGTCGTCACGGCGTGGCGGAATGCCTGCTGCAGGCCGGGCTGCACATGGCAAAACGCCGCGCGCGGTTCGCCGCTGAGCGGCTGGCGCAGCATGGCGGCCAATTCCGGAAAATCATTGATGAACAGCATGCGCGGCGGCGGGATATCGGCCTGGCCGTGGTCGGCGGTGATCAGCACACGGCAGCTGGCTGGTAGCGTGGTAGCCAGCTCGGCGCAGTGCTGTTGCAGCCGGGTCAGCAGCATTTGCGCGCGCGGGTGGCGCGTGCCCTTGTTGTGCATCAGCGAATCCAGATCGGGGATGTAGGCGTACACCAGTTTGCGTCCGGGCTGGCGGGCCAGTTGCTGCAGGCTGGCAAACAGCTGCGCGTAGTCGCGCCACGGCCGGTGTTCGGCGTGGCCGCCGTGATGGCGGCTGTAGGCCGAGTCGGCGATGTATTCGGGCTGCAGCACGTAATGCTGGCGCTGACCGCCTTGCAGCGCCGACGGCCGGCTGTACAGCGCGCTGGCCAGCGCGGCGTCGTCCAGCGCCTGTGCGTCGTCTGCTTGCCAGTGGTAGCGCAGCGGCAGCGGCGTGGCGATACCGCCGGCTTCGGGTGCCGATACGTGCCAGCCCAGCAGGCTGTGCTGGCTGGGCGGCAGGCCGGTGAGCAGCGTGGTGATGGCGGCGGTGGTGGTGCTGGGGAACACCGAGTGCAAGGTAGCCACTTGCTGTTGCTGCAGCCAGCCGCCCGGTACCAGACTGTCCAGCTGCGTGCAGCCCATGCCGTCGATCAGCAGCAGGATCACCGTCTCGTCCTGCTCCAGCCCGTCCAGCGCCGGGTGCTGCAGCGGCGGGCAGGCGGTGCTGCCGTGCAGGCGGGCGGCCAAGTTGGCCAGGCTGTGCTGGTAGTCGGGTAGCGTGCAGTGGCGCAGCAGGTCGGCGGGCAGGGCGGCTTCTGTCATGGCGGGCGGGCAGTTATAGTGTGGTTTTGACGTAGTGGCAGTAGCAACCAACATCATGACAGATTTGCGTGTGAGCTGTACCGAGTGCGGCGCCTGTTGTTCGGCGTTCCGCGTGTCTTTTCATCGTAGCGAGTTGGCCGCGGACGGCCGCCCGGGGGTGCCTGCCGACATGGCGGTGCACGAGGTGGGCAATACCTGGCGCATGGCCGGCACCGACGATAGCGCCGCCAACGGCCTGCCGCCGCGCTGCGTGGCGCTGTGCGGCACGGTGGGTGAGTCGGTCAGTTGCAGCATCTACGCGCAGCGGCCGTCGCCTTGTCGCGAATTCGGCGCGCTGGCCAGCGTCGGCATCTACGAGGCGGCCTGTAACCGTGCCCGCGCCCGCCATGGTCTGCCACGGTTGAAGGTAGACGACAGCTGGTGAGCCGCGCAGGCAGTGTGCAGCTGGTTTTCGATCAGCATTTATCAAGATTGGCACGCTGCTGCGTAGTGCCACTATCATGAAACAGCCGGCTGCGCGATCAGGCTGGCCCTTGGCGCGGTGGTTAGCCGAGTGATTGTTATCCGACCCCTCCTGAAGCGCACCGCATGAACCTGTACTCAAGCACGGCATGGCAACAGCGGGCCTGGTCCTGGCTGCAAATGGGCGTAGATCCGGCGCTTAGCGGCGCCGTTCGCAGGCGGCAATACGTCACCAATGCCGTCCCGGTGCTGGTGCTGACGATGGTGTTGTTCTACAGCCTGTTGTTTGCCTGGCTGGGCAATGCGGTACTGGCAACGCTTAGCTTGAAGATGACGGCGATCCCGCTGCTGGGCATGGCCTGGTTCTACTGGCTGCAGCGTCGCGGCCACCCGCCGCACTACTGGAAAGCCTGCCTGATCTGCCAGGCCACCGTGCTGGCCGGCATTCTGGGCGGGCAGGGCACGCAAATCGGTGGCCACCATTACTTCCTGTTCTTTTTTCTGACTACGCCATTGGTGGTGCCTACCCACGACAAGCGCGGCATGGCTATCGTGTGCCTGATCTGCATTGGCTGGTTCTGCCTGTTTGAATGGTTCACCTGGCCATCCAGTGCTGCGGTGCAGGCACTGGGGCCAGCCACCATCAAGCTGCTGTACCTGAATGTGTTGCTGTCCGGCACCCTGGTCCTGTTTATCGCCCTGCTGGCTGGTGACCATTTTTCCGAGGCACTGGAGCGCCGTATCCAGCAAATGGCCAGCAGCGACGAGCTGACCGGCCTGGCGAACCGCCGCGTGTTCTACCAGACGCTGACGCAATGGCAAACCGTCAGTGGGCCGTTGCAGCGGCCATTCTGCGTGGCGTTGCTGGACATCGACCACTTCAAACACATCAACGACACCTATGGTCACGAAGCCGGCGACCAGGTGCTGCGCAGCTTGGCCGTGCGCTTGCAGCAGGGGGTGGGGCCCGCCGATCTGGTGTGCCGTATTGGCGGGGAAGAGTTCGCCATCCTGCTGGCCGACTGTACGCTGACGCAGGCGTACGCGGCATGCGACACATTGCGACAAAGTATTGCCGCTACGCCGCTAGCGGCGGGTGATGTCGGGCTGACCGTTACCGTTAGCCTGGGGCTGGGGCAGTGGCAAGCCTTGCAGCGTGAGGCGGATTTTCTCGCCGGTGTCGATCGCGCGTTGTACGCCGCCAAGCATGCGGGGCGCAATACCGTGCGGGTGCACCCGGCGCCGCCTAGCCCTGAACCGGCGTAGCGCGTTTCTGCGGCGGGTCGCGCGTAGCATGGGTGAAGGCGCTGGCGCCGTCACCCATCGCTTTGGCGAAAGCTAAGGGTGATGCGCTGCGCTCCACCCATCCTGCGTGCTGGCAAGGGTTGGCCGCCTGGCAGGGCAATAAGAGGCAGGTAGGACAACATGCAGCGCGTGGCATACAGCATAAACAAACCCCAGCCGAGGCTGTAATGCCAGTCAGTTAGGCGAATGTGCTTGGCCATCAAGTAGAAGGGCGTGAGTGCTGCGACCCATCCCGTTGGCGCGAGCCGGTCAAAATGGTTCGCCCCAGGTTTTAAGACGCCGATTTGTTTGAGCTCCGAGCCGTTAGCGAGGAGCGAGTTCGGCGGCGCCTGGGGCGTGCCATTTTGAACGGGGTTTCGAGCAGCCCCGGGTTGCGGGGGAATGAAAAGGGGGCGGCAATCCGCCCCCTTTCCCGTCTGCCGGGCGGAACCGGTATCTAATCATCGTCCGCATAGCGGACACACTAGCGTACTTCAACGCAACAAATCCCTAACCAAAAAACGCCTGTCAGCGTTAACTGATTGGCATTAAGCCGAGGCTGGGGTTTTGCGTGGTAGCGGGGGCGGGCTCAGCTATACGCCAGGCTCAGGTGGTTGTCCCACTTTACCGGGAAGCGCTGGCTGCGGCGCGGGTCGATCTGCAGCGTACGGCTGTCTATCCACACGATCTCGCCCAGCTCGTTGCTGGTGACGAAGTGGCGCTGGTCGCGGCTGAGTGCGATGCCGGCCGGCTTGGTTAGCGCCACGTGCCCCAGGTAGCGACCGCTGCCGTCCCAGAACACCACGGCGTCGCCCTTGGTGGCCGTGCAGGCAATGCGGTCGGCGCCGGCCGCCACGCTGGCGGCGTAGCCGTTGCTGGCCAGCGCCAGGGCATCGGGTGCGTCCAGCAGGCGCAGGCCTTGCTCGGCGTTCCAGATCGCTACCAGCGGCGCGGCACCTTCGCCTTCGTACTGCAGGGCTACAGCGAAATCATGCTGGTTGATGCGGGCCAGATGGCGCAGTGACAGCCGCTTGTCGTCCAGCGTGTAGCTGGCGATGCTGCGGCCTTGCACCGGGTCCACGATATCGATCTGCGGCTTCATGTTGTTGCGGTTCAGCTTGATGCGGCCGCTTTCCGGCAGCGTCAGGATGCCGCCGTTGGCTACCAGGATGGTGCCGTCGTCCAGCGCCTTCAGCTCGTGCGGGCCGATGCCGCCGCTGGGCATCTCGCGCAGCGGCAGCAGCGTGTGCGGGTCGCGCATGGTGAGCAGGCCGTTGCCGCTGTCGATATCGTTGTCGGTGGTGTACAGCTGGCCGTGCGCCAGGATGCCGTGGCCGAAGCCGTGGCGGTTGTCCGGGTAGTCGTACCAGGCCAGCTGCTGGCCGCTGCGCCAGTTGAAGCGGGCAATCTGGTAGCCGGGGCGGCGGGCAAATACCAGGCATTCGCCCGGGCGCGCCGGGTCCAGTTCCAGATGATGGCCGCGCTCGGGCAGCGTCAGCAGGCCGCTGGCGCCGACCAAGCCGGCACGGTGCTGGTTGCGGCCAACGTCGCAGGCCGAGATGATGGCCGGCTGTGCAGCGTCGCCCGCCAGGCTGTGCAGCGGTAGCGCGGCCAGGGTGAGTGCGCCGGCCTGCAGCAGCTGGCGGCGGGTGAGCTTAGTCGCCATCGGATTCATTGAAACTCAGCGTGATGTCAAGGGTGTGGGCCAGTGGGCCTTCGATCTGTGCCAGCAGTTTTTCCAGCGCCTGTACGGCCGGCTTTTCGCGGCCGCTGTTGCCGACGCGGGCCAGGTTGTCCGGCAGCTTGTCCAGCGCGGGGGCGACGGCGCGGGTGGCGTCGGCCAGCGCTTTGGCCTGCGCCGGCTGGCCTTTGGCGGCCAACAGCGCGGCAATGCCGCTCTGGCCGTCGGGGCCGGTAAGCACGGTTTGCAGCAGCGCAAATTGTGCTTTCACCAGCGCCTTGCCGTCGCCGCTACGCTGCGCGGTGACCAGCTCCGGCTTCTGTTGCGGCAGGCGCGACAGTTCCTTGTGCATCTCGTTGACGCCGGCCAGCGTCAGGTTCACCACTTCTTCCAGCGCTTGCGCCGGCTTGGCGTACAGTGCGCCGTCCTGGCCGCTGCGGCCAACGTTGGCCGCAAAATCCTGCCAGTTTTTCAGCAGCGTCGGGGTGTGATCGGCGATTTCCTGGCCGGTGCGCTGCAGCCATTGGCAGCGTTTGGGGTCGGTCAGCGGCTTTTGCTGTTCGAACAGCAGGTATTCGATGGCGGTGAAGCCTTTGGCAGCGGCGCCGGCCTCGTCGTAGCTTTCCTGGCTGCGGCCCAGGTCATCGCTGACCGCTTGCTCCACCAGCGCTACGCGGGTGGGCTTGAAGGCGATCACGCGCTGGCTGCGCAGTTCGGCACTGGGGCCCCAGTTCAACGGCGCCACGGCCATCCAGCTGCGGTAGCCCTGGCGCCATTGCTCGCGCGCGGCGGTGAGGCTGGCGCCGTCCTGGCGCTGGCACAGTTGCTGCAGGCTGGCCGCCAGCTGCCGGCTTTGCGTATTCAGGGTGGCGTAGCGTGGTAGCAGGGTTTGTGCGGTGAGGGTGTCGAGAAAGGTCTGTTCCGGGCTGGTAGCAAACGCCAGCGGGGTGGCCAGCAGCAGGCCGGCAAGCAGGTGGCGGGACATGGTTTTCCTTGTCGGGTGGGTGCACCCGGCCGCCAGGGCCAGGTGCGTACAGCATTACAGCGAGTTCAGGAAGCGCAGCACGGCGTCGCGGTCGGCCTTGCTGAAGGCGGCAAAGCGTTGTTTGGACGCTTCCGCTTCACCGCCGTGCCACATGATGGCTTCGGTGAGGTTGCGTGCACGGCCGTCGTGCAGGTACTGGGTGTGGCCGTTCACGTCCTGGAACAAGCCGATGCCCCACAGCGGCGGGGTTTTCCATTCGCGGCCATTGGCCAGGCCGTCCGGGCGGTTGTCTGCCAGCCCCGGACCCATATCATGCAGCAGCAGGTCGGTATAGGGGCTGATCTTCTGACCCGATACTTCAGGCAGGCCGGCAAGTTTGCCGGTGGTGTAACTTGGTGTGTGGCAGGTGCTGCACTGTGCCTGGTTAAACAGTAGCTTGCCGCGGCGTACCTCGAAGGTATCGGCGTCACGCTGGGCCGGTACTGCTAGTGCCTGGGTATAGAAGATGACGGCGTCCATCTTGCTGGTGGTGATCTCGGGCTTGCCGCCGTGCGGTGCTTTCACGCAGTCGCGCTGAGCCGGCATGCATTCTTCTTTCGGAAACTTGGCCGAGGTGATGCCGATATCGCCGAGGAAAGCGCCAGCGCTCTGGTGCGCGACGGTGGCAACGTTGGCTTTCCAGCCAAACCGGCCAATCATTTTTTTGCCGGCATAGGCGTCATGTACGTAGTTGGGGCGGCCACTTATGCCCTGGCCAGCTGCAGCTTGTGCCTTGGCATTGGCCAAAATGTCCTGTTCGCGGATGGCCTCCAGCAAGCCCAGGCCGATTACTTGCGGCGCGATGCGCGGTGAGATTTGTACTTGCGGGTGCATGGCGCCGTAGCCCAGGTCGGTGAAGTGGTAGCTGGGCTGGCGCAGGCTGTAGCTTTCGCCGTCGTGGAAACGGCCAGGCAACTCGGTATAACTGATTGACACCTTGCCTTCCGGCTTCACGCCGGGGATGGCGTCGTTGTTGAACTGGCCGCCGTAGGTGGGTTCGGGTAGTGTGCTGCCGTTCTTGCCGGGTATGGACAGACGGAATAGCAGCGCCATCGGCTGCTCGGCCTGCAGACCGTTTTCAAACGCGGGCGTGGCGCCCCGGCCGTCCAGCGCGTGGCAGGCGCCGCAGGAGCGGGCGATGAAGTGCGGGCCCAGGCCATCGCGGGCAGTGGTGGACGACGGCGCTTCTACCCAGGCTTTCTTGAAGAAAGAGTTGCCGACAAAGAAGCGGGTCTGGCGGTCGCTGGCCATGTTGGCCGCGGGCAGCGAGAAGGCGTTGCGGCCAACTTCGTACACCGTAGTGTTGCCGCCCAGTTTTTCGTCGCCTTCCTGGTACGGGGCGATCTCCGGTGCGTTGGTAAAGCCCAGCGTGCCCAGTACCGCAGCAGTGCCACCCAGCGTGGCCGCAATGGATAAGTATCTTTTTTGCATGTAGTGTTTTCCGGTGCAATGCAAACACCCGCCTGCGGGTGCAGGCGGGCTGGCGGGCGGTGGTGAGCGGTGTGGTTTAGCCGTTGACGTTCAGTTTCTTGATGCCCAGTGCCTTGGCGGCTTCTACCAGACTGTTAGCCTGCTTTTTCAATGCGTTGACCGTGGCTTGTACGCGGCTGCGGCCTTCTTTCTTGACGATTTCCTGGTCGAACGGCGCCTGGATGCCTTCGGCTGCCTTCAAGGTGGCCTCCATATCGGCGGTGACGCGCTCGGCGGCCTTGGCGTTGCTGGCGGCCACCAGGTCACGCAGGCTGGCACCTTTTACCACGCTGCCATCCACACGCTTGTACTCGCCCAGCCACACGTTCTGGATACCCTTGGCGTTGGTGATGATGTCGCGGTGGGTATTGTCGGAGAAGCAGCTGTGTTCGTCTTCCTGGTTGCGGCTGTCCAGCGCCACTTCCATGCGTTCACCGGCCAGTTCGGCACGCGACAGCACGCCGATGCCGACCATGATCTGGCGGATGGCGTCCGGGTTCTTGGCAAACTTGGCGCGGTAGTTGTTGGCACCGGCTTGCCATTGTTTGGTGACGGTGCTGAGGTCGTCGATCAGCAGCTCGGCGGCCACTTGCAGGTACTGGCGGCGACGGTCTGCGTTGGGGGCCTTGCCATCCACAAAGTCGGTGTAGCTGCGTTTGCCCGGGCCAGCGACGTCGAAGTCCTGGCCCCACAGCAGAAACTCGATGGCGTGCCAGCCGGTGGATACGTTTTCTTCACCGCCGCGCTCGTTCAGCGACGACAGCTTTTCTTTGGTAATGGCTACCTTGCGGTTGTTGATGATGCCGGCGTTCGGCTTGCCTTTCACGTAGTCGATGTAGGCTTCGTCCAGCGGCCAGGCGTTGATCTGGCCTTCTGGGCCTTTGGCGTCGTCAATCGGGCCGCCGTAGAAGCGGAATGCTTCGGTCTGGCCGTACGGCTCGCGTGCGGCCAGCCAGGCTTTGCGGGCCTTGTTCAGCGTGTCTTCGGACGGTGCTGCCACGAAGGCGTCAATGGCGGTTTTCAGTTCACGCGCGCCTTGCAGCGAATCCTCGTAGCTGGCAAGAACGATCTGGCTGTAAGTTTCCACTACGCTGGCGCGGCTGACGTCGGCGGCGAAGGAAGCGGGGGCCAGCAGGGCAGTACCGATGGCGAGGGCGAGCAGGGTGTGGCGCATGACGTGTGTCTCTGTCTGGTTTGTGAAAAGTAGTGCTGATGATAAGTATTATCATTTGATGCGTCAATGCGTGTGCCATGCGCGTATTTTCATGGGGTGGCGGCTTTTTCTGCTGGCGGGCGCTGGGTGAAGTGTGGTCTTCGTGGTATCCTTGCGCCCCTTTTTTGCGCAGTAACGCTGTACACCATCAATGCGAGACCCTTGCGATCACTACACCATAGACCTGATCGGCGGCACGCGGGCCAAGCCCGGGCGCAAGCCGCTGGGCGAGCGCGCCATGACGCCGGCCGAGCGCAAGCGCCGCAGCCGCGAGCTGCGCCGCAATCGCCTACAGGAGCTGTCGGTGACGGTGGAGTTGTCACGCGATGCGCAAAAGGCATTGGATAAAATGATCGAATGGTGGGGTGTCAGCAAAAAGGAGGCGATCAATCGCGCCATGCTGATTGCCTGTCAGTCGCAAACCGGCCGTACCGGCACGCTGTTCGAGTTTGATGCCGACTTCCTGTTGCCGGCGGCAGCGCCGGCGCCCAAGCGTAGCCGCAAGAAAGCGGCGCCGGATAAGCCCTGATGGGCGGACGGTGGCGGGTGGCATCAAGGGTTGGCCGCCATCGCTACTTCTGCTGTTTTGCCGCTCAGGCTTTGCCGGGTGGTGTCAGCTCTAGCAGCTGCATGGCGTCGTGGCGGGCGTCGTCTTCGCTGTGCAGGTAGCGGCGCGTGGTCTGGATGCTGCGGTGGCGCAGGTTTTGGCTCACCATCAGCAGGCTGAGTCCGGCGTCCAGCTGGTGGCTGGCGGCGGTGTGGCGCAGCCAGTGGGTACTGGCTTGCTGCAGGGTACTGCGCAGCGGCTCTTCGGCGCGTTCGGCAGCACGTTGCATTACTTCCTTCACGATCAGGTACAGCGCTTTGTCGCTGATGCCTTGTTGCATGGCCTGGCTGCCAGCCAGCTTGCCAATCAGCGGTGTGGTCTCGCCCGGCGTGGGTAGCGCCGGCAGGCCCAGGTGCTGGCGGTAGCGTTGCAGCGCCGCCAGTAGTGCGTCGCTAACCGGAATGTCGGCTACCCCCGTTTTGCCATTCACCCGCCACCACCAGCGGCCGCGCTTTTCGAAAATATCTCCCATCACCGCCTGGCTGGCTTCGCTGCGTCGGGCGCCGCTCATATACAGCAGGCTGAACACCCACAGTGCGCGTTCGCGCTGGGCGATGGCGCGGGCGCTGTCGTCCGGCAACTGCGCCAGCGTGTCGCACACGTGCGCCCAGGCGTCGCGTTCCAGAAAACGTTCCAGTGCTGGCTGGCTGCGCTCACGTGGCGGCTTGTGCAAGCGGAACGGGTTGCCGGCCAGGTGGCCGGCGTGGTTCAGGTAGCTATACAGGCCGCCGAGGATGGTAAAAGCGTGCTGGATGCTGGCTTCGGACAGCGGGCCGTTGAACGGCCGCCATTGCGCATGGCTGCGCGGTAGTGGCGGGCCTATCCATTGTGCGGCGGGGTGGGGTTGTGCCAGAAAACGGCGGTAGTCGTGCACGTCGCCACGTTTGATGCTGGCCAGCGTTTGGCCACGGCTGGCTAGCCAGAGCAGAAAGCGTTCGGCTTCTTTGCGGTAGCTGCGCAGGGTGGCGGGGCGCTGGGCGTACTCGGCCAGCCAGGCCAGTACGGCTTCGCTGTCGCTATTGGCCTGGATCAGGCTGTTTTGTGGGGTAGTGGCAGGAAAATGCATGGCCATTCCGGGATAGAAACTTCCGATAAGTATAATTATCGGAAAAATATTTGGCAAAGTGTAAAATAAAACATGTAATACGTAATAAAAATAAATATCGATGGCGTGATACAATGCGGCCAACGTTGAAGGAGGTGTGATGGATATTTATGCGCGCATTCGGCAGGTGGCATTCGAGCTGGTGTCGGAGGGGGAGTGGCCCACCGTGGTGGAAGTGCGGGCGCGGCTGGGTACCGGCTCCAATACCACTATCAACAACACGCTGAAGCAGTGGCGGCAGGAGTTTCTGGCCCGTAATGCGGCGGCGGTGAAGCGGCCGGACTGGCCGCCGGCGCTGGCCGATGCCTTTGGCCAGCTGTGGCAGAAGGCGTGCGAGGTGGCGGAAGGCAACCTGGCCACGCTGCGCGAAGAGGTAGAGCAGAAACTACAGCAAGTGGTGGCCGAGCTGGCCGCTGCGCAGCGTGAGCTGGATGATCGCGCTGCGCAGCTGGTGTCGCTGTCTGGCGAGCTGGCGCAGCAGCGTGAACGTGGTGATGCATTGCAACAGCAACTGGCCGAGGCCAATAGCCGCCGTCAGGTACTGGAAGACAGCCTGGCCGGGCTGACTGCCTCGCTGGACGATGCGCGGGCGCAGACCTTGCTGGTGCAAAAAGACGCCGACGAGCGGGTGGCGGCGCTGGAGCAGCGCCAGGAGGAGCGCCTGCAGCTGGCGGCTGCCGAGGCGGCACAGCGCGAGGCATTGGCTTACGAGCGCTTTGAAGGCATGCGCGTGCGCTTGTACGAGCAGGTGGAGGCGGAGCGGGCGCAGATGAAGCAGCAGGCTACGCAGCAGGCTGCGCAATTGACGTCTTTGTCTGTGCAGCTGGACGAGGCGCGACGCCTGCGTCAGCAGCAAGAGGCCGATACGGCGCGCGAGTTGGGCAAGGCGGCGGCACAGCAGGAGTTGGCCGCTAGCAGGTTGGCCGAGCTGGAAGCCCGTTGTGACAGCCTGCGGCAACAGGACGAGGCGCGCCAGGCGCAGATGCTGGGCCTGGCTGCGCAAGCTTCGTCGGCGCAGACCGAACTGCAGATTCTGCGCGAGCAGCGTTTGCCGCAATGGCAGCAGCTGGTGCTACTTAATCGCGACAAGTTGGCCGCCATGCCGGAGCAGGAGGCGGCCAAGCTGGTGGCGGGCTGGTTGGGCTTGTCAGTCGAATAGGCGGGCAAAGCGCTGGCAGATCTGCTCCAGCGCAGCGCGATCGCTGTCGTCAAACGACGCCAGCTCGATCGAGTCCACGTCCAGTACGGCGCGCACCTGGCCGTGGCTGTCCAGCAGCGGTACCACGATTTCGGAGCGCGATAGCGACGAGCAGGCAATGTGGCCAGGGAAGGCGTCGACGTCCGGCACCACCAGCGTTTGCGCCTGTTGCCAGGCGCTGCCACACACGCCTTTGCCTTTGCGGATACGGGTGCAGGCAATCGGGCCCTGGAACGGGCCGAGCACCAGCTCGTCCTGTTTGACCAGGTAAAAGCCGGTCCACAGCCAGCCGAAGCTGTGATGGATGGCGGCGGCCACATTGGCCATGGCGGCAATCAGGTCGGTTTCGGTGTCGATCAGGGCAAACGCCTGCGGTAGCAGCGTGTCGTAGCGCTCGGCCTTGGTCTGGCCGGCAATGATCAGGTTCTCTGCCATGGGGCGGGTCCTTGTCTTGATGCGGGGTGGGGCGGCAGCATAGCAAAAAAGCCGGCGGCTGTGCCGCTGCACGCGGCAGCGCATGCCATGAAAAAAGCCGGGGCAGGGCCTCCGGCTTTGCTTGGCGACGCGTCGCGCTTACATCATGTGCTGACCGCCGTTGATGGCCAGGTCGGCGCCGGTGATGAAGCCGGCCAGGTCGGAAGCCAGGTAGTTCACCAGACCGGCGATTTCTTCCGGCTGACCCAGGCGGCCTACCGGGATCTGGGCAATGATCTTGTTACGCACGTCTTCCGGTACTGCCATCACCATGTCGGTGCCGATGTAGCCTGGGCTGATGGTGTTGACGGTCACGCCCTTGCGCGCCACTTCCTGTGCCAAGGCCATGGTGAAGCCGTGCATGCCGGCCTTGGCGGCGGAGTAGTTGGTCTGGCCGAACTGGCCTTTCTGGCCGTTGATCGACGAGATGTTAATGATACGGCCAAAGCCACGCTCGGTCATGCCGTCGACAACTGGTTTGCACACGTTGAACAGCGAATCGAGGTTGGTGCTGATGACGGCATCCCAGTCGGTTTTGCCCAGTTTGCGGAAGCTGCTGTCGCGGGTGATGCCGGCGTTGTTCACCACGATATCGATAGGGCCGATCTCGGCCTGGATCTTGGCAACGGCAGCTTGGCAGGCGTCAAAATCGGTGACGTCGCATTGCACGGCGTGTACGTCGAAGCCCAGGCCTTTCATGTCGGCGGTCCAGGCTTGCTCTTTGCCCGGGCGGCTGTAGGTGGTGACCACGGTATGGCCGGACTGTGCCAGTGCCTTGCAAATAGCGGTGCCGATACCGCCCATACCCCCGGTTACCAGTGCAATTCGTTTGGTCATGGTGCTGACTCCTTGTCTGTATGTAATGTGGATAAGCACATTACTGGTGAAATTTTTCTTCTGGATGACAGATTAGAGTCAGCGTCATGAAATGTAAATGCCGTTTTCCCTTATAGATATTATTTAATTTGCATTGATTGCCTGCGTCACCAGTTTCTGCAGCAGCTCAAGGCGGGCTGGGGCGATGTGACCATCGTCGCACGCTTGTTTGATGGCGCACGACGGTTCCATGCGGTGCGTGCAGTTGTGGAAGCGGCACTGGCCGATATAGGGGCGCACTTCGGGAAACAAGGCCGGCAAGGCCGTAGCAGCAATGTGACCAACGCCGAATTCCTGCAGGCCGGGCGAGTCGATCAGATGGCTGTCGCCGTCCAGGTGGTACAGCGCGGCGTGGGTAGTGGTGTGCTTGCCTGAGTCCAGCGCAACCGAAATGTCGCCAACGCGGGCAGCGGCTTCAGGTAGCAGCGCATTGGTAAGCGTGGATTTTCCCATGCCGGATTGTCCGACAAAGACGCTGGTGTGCCCTTGCAACAGCTGGCGCAGGCTGCTGACGTCCTCGCGCGCGCTGACTACGTGCAGGCGGTAGCCCAGTGCTTCGTACGGGCGCAGCTTGTCCAGCCAGGCAGCGGTTTCCGGCAGGTCGCTCTTGTTGATCAGGATCACCGGCTCGATATCGGCGGCCTCGGCGGCCAGCAGGCAGCGGTTGAGCAGCTCTTCGCTAGGGCTGGGTACGGCGGCAGTGACGAACAGGATGCGGGTAACGTTGGCCGCAATCAGCTTGGTACGCCACTCGTCCTGGCGATACAGCAGGCTGTGGCGCTCGTCTACCTGTTCGATAACGGCTTGTTCGTCGTTGATGATGCTGAGGGTAACAAAGTCGCCGCAGGCAAAATCCACACGCTTGCCGCGGCTGGTGCAGTCATAAGTACGGCCGCCGGTTTCAACGATGAAGCGGCGACCGTAACTGCGGATGATCTGGCCTTGCTGCTTCATGCGGCGGGCAGCAGGGCTTCTGCTTTGGCGGCACAGATGAAGTCGTTCAGCGTCAGGCCGCCGGCGTCATGGGTGCTGAAGCGCACGACGGCACGGTTGTAGTGCACCGACATGTCGGGGTGGTGGTCTTCGGCGTGGGCAACCCACGCCAGGGCGTTCACGAAGGCCATGGTCTTGTAGTAGTCGGCAAACATGAAGGTCTTGACCAGTTCGATGCCTTCTACGTGCCAGCCCGGCAGGTGCGACAGCAGTTCGGTGACGGTTTGGGCGCTCAGCGGGTGGGCGCCGTGTTGCGCTTCGCAGCGCATCTCAAGCAGGTTCATGATGGTTTCCTTGCAAACGGGCAATACGCAGGCTCGCAGGCGGGTGCGAGTCGTAAAACGCGGAGTGTAGCGGGTCTGGTGTCAATGTGCTTGCGTTGTCGCGATAAAGCAGCGTCAGGGCGGCGATCAAGTCGGCCGCCGAGCTGTGGCGGCAGGCGTAAGCGTCGGCCTGGAACTCGTGCCGCCGCGACAGCAGGCTGCCCAGCGGTGTCAGCCAGAACGTCATGACCGGCGCGCATAGCATGAACAGCATCAGGCTGGCGCCGCTATTGCCGGCGGGTGTGTGTAGGCCGGCCAGAAAGCCCGGGTGCTGGTGCAGGGTGCCGAACAGCCACAGGAACAGCAGCGAGCCCGCAAAGCTCAGTGCGATGCGGCTGCGGATGTGGCCGTAGTGAAAATGCCCCAGTTCGTGTGCCAGTACCGCTTCGATCTGGCTGTGATCCAGCCGGTCCAGCAGGGTGTCGAAGAAGACGATGCGCTTGTTGTTGCCCAGGCCGGTAAAGTAAGCGTTACCGTGGCTGGAGCGGCGTGAACCATCCATCACGAACAGGCCGTTGCTGGTAAAGCCACAGCGTTGTAGCAAGGCCTGGATGCGGTCTTGCAAGGCGGCATCGGATAGCGGGGTGAAGCGGTTGAAGCGCGGCGCGATCAGCGTGGGGTAGGCCCAGCTCAGTGCCAGTGCAAAGGCGCACCAGAGCAGCCAGCTCCACAGCCAGAAAAGTTGGCCGCCGTGGTCGATCAGCCACAGTACCGCCAGCAGTAATGGAGCGCCCAGCAGGACACCCAGCAGCAGCGATTTCAGCAGGTCGCTGATGAACAAGCGGGCGGAAACATGGCTGAAGCCAAAGCGGCGCTCTATGACGAAAGTGCCATACAGCTGCAGCGGCAGGCTGGCGATGCTACTGGCCAGCAAGCACAGCGCGATGGTCAGCATGCCGCTCAGTTGCGGCTGGGCGGTGAGGCTGGCGGCAAGGTTGGCCGCAGCAGCGATGCCGCCGCCGAAGGTCAGCGCCAGCAGGAGCACGCTGTCCAGCCACAGGCTGGCCATGCGTAGCCGGGTGCGGGCGCTGCTGTAGTCGGCGGCTTTCTGGTGCTCGTCCAGCGTGATGCTGTTGCGGAAGGCGGCCGGTACCGCATGGCGGTGGCGGGCGATGCTGCGCAGCTGGCGCCATTGCAGCCAGCACTGGGTGAAGAGGCTGCCGGCAGTGGCTAGTAGCACGGCCCAGGAAAATGCATTCATCAAGCGGGTTTGCCCTGTATGGGGTAAATGTCAGAAAATGACGGACTTTTGAAAGACAGAACATTATGCCGCAAGATCAGAATCACCTCATCTGGCTGGACATGGAAATGACCGGCCTCAATCCCGATACCGACCGCATCATCGAAGTGGCGATGATCATCACCGACAGCCAGCTCAATGTGGTGGCCGAGTCGCCGGTGATCGCCGTGCATCAGCCCGACAGCGTGCTGGATGCCATGGACGACTGGAACAAGAATACCCACGGTAAATCCGGCCTGATCGCCCGCGTCAAGGCCTCAACGGTGGGCGAGGCTGAGGCCGAAGCGCAACTGCTGGCCTTTCTGGAGCAGTACGTGCCGGCGCGCAAGTCGCCGATGTGCGGCAATACCATCTGTCAGGATCGCCGCTTCATGGCGCGCTGGATGCCGAAGCTGGAAGAGCACTTCCACTATCGCAACCTGGATGTGTCCACGCTGAAAGAGCTGTGCCGCCGCTGGCGCCCGGAAATCGCCAAGGGCGTGGTCAAGAAAGGCAAGCACGAAGCGCTGGCCGATATCCTGGAATCCATTGAAGAGCTGCGTTACTACCGCGAACACTTCCTCAAAGTCTGACCGTGCCGAATGTCTACCGACCGTACTTTCATTAACGAACACCCGGTGTGGGCGCGCCTGCACCAGCACCAGCGTGCCACCCGGCACGTGCATATGAAAGAGCTGTTTGCCCAGGACGAGCAGCGTTTTGACCGCTATTCGCTGCAGCTGGACGGCCTGTTGCTGGATTATTCCAAGAACCGGCTGACCGAGCGCACGCTGGAGTTGCTGGTGGAGCTGGCGGAAGCGGCTGATTTGCGCGGCTGGATGGCACGTATGCGTCGCGGCGAGCGCATCAACATCAGCGAGAAGCGTGCCGTATTGCACACCGCGCTGCGGCTGCCGGCCACGGCCAGCCTGGAGGTGGAAGGTGTTGATGTGGTGCCGCAGGTGCAGCAGGTGCTACAGCGTGCCTATCAGTTTGCCCGCTGCGTGCGCAGCGGCGAATGGCTGGGCTACACCGGCCAGCGCATTCGCCACGTGGTGAATATCGGTATTGGCGGCTCTGACCTGGGGCCGCTGATGGTGGCCGAGGCGCTGAAGCCGTATGCCGAGCCGGGCATGCGTTTCGACTACGTGTCGAACGTGGATGGTCAGCATCTGGCACAGGTGCTGGCCACGTGCGACCCGGCGCAGACGCTGTTCATCGTGGCGTCCAAGTCGTTTGCCACGCCGGAAACGTTGTTGAACGCTCAGGCGGCGCGGCGCTGGTTCTTGCAGTCGGCCAGCGAGGCTGACATCGCCCGCCATTTTGTGGCGGTGTCGACCAATGAGCCGGCGGTGCGGGCGTTCGGTATCGATCCGGCCAATATGTTTGGCTTCTGGGACTGGGTAGGCGGCCGCTATTCAGTATGGTCGGCCATCGGCCTGCCGGTGATGTTGCAGATCGGCCCTGAGCATTTTGCCGATTTCCTGGCTGGCGGTGCGCGTATGGACCAGCACTTTTTCGAAACGCCGCTGCTGCGCAATATGCCGGTGCTGCTGGGCCTGATCGGCATCTGGTACAACACCTTTTATGGTGCCCATACCCACGCCATCATGCCGTACGACCACGGCCTGCGCCGGCTGCCGGCGCATATCCAGCAGATGGACATGGAATCCAACGGCAAGCGGGTTGGCCGCTATGGCGAGCGGCTGGATTTCGACACGGGTCCGGTGATATGGGGTGAAGAGGGCGTCAACAGCCAGCATGCCTTCTTCCAGTTGCTGCACCAGGGCACGCGACTGGTGCCGTGTGACTTTATCGTGGCGATGAATACCCACTACCCGCTGGGCGATCAGCACCGGGTGCTGGTAGCCAACTGCCTGGCGCAAACCGAGGCCCTGATGCGTGGCAAGACCGAGGCCGAGGTGCTGCAGGAACTGGCGCACTTGTCGGGCGATGAGCTGGACATCCTGCTGCCGCAAAAGCTGTTCCCGGGTAATCAGCCCAGCAACACCATCGCGCTGGACAAGGTCACGCCGTACAACCTCGGCATGCTGCTGGCGCTGTATGAGCACAAGGTGTTTGTGCAAGGTGTGGTGTGGGGGGTCAATTCTTTCGACCAATGGGGCGTAGAGTACGGTAAGCAGCTGGCGAGCCGGGTGCTGGCCGAGTTGCATGCGGGCCAGCCAGCCGTGCACGATGCCTCTACACGAGGCCTGATGCGGCATTTCATGGAGACTTACCGTGCAGGATGAGCAACAGTTGGCCGCCGAAGTCGGACGGCGCCTGCAGGCATGTGGTCAACGGGTAACGACTGCCGAGTCTTGTACCGGCGGGGGGCTCGCTGCTGCCATTACAGCCATCGCGGGTAGTTCGGCATGGTTTGATCTGTCGGTGGTGACTTACAGCAACGAAGCCAAGCAGCGCCTGCTGGGTGTGCCGGCCGGCCTGTTGCAGCAATACGGTGCGGTTAGCGAGCAAGTGGCTGCCGCCATGGCTGAAGGTGCGATGCGCTTGGCTGCTGCCGATTGGGCGCTGTCGGTCACCGGTATTGCCGGGCCTGCTGGCGCCACGCCAGGCAAGCCGGTTGGTACCGTGTGTTTTGGTATGGCACATTCAGGTAGTGTGCAAACTACAGTCTGCCACTTTTCCGGTGATCGCAATGCGGTGCGCCAGCAAGCCGCTTGTTTTGCCCTGACTTGGTTGCGTGACGCATTACCGCCGTACTGAGCATGGCTTGCATTTTGTATATGCTTCAAGGTTTGAGTCGGGTTGCTGTTTATGCAAAAACGAGGCTGTGATCTTGCGACGCTATGCGTATAATCACGCCCCTGCTTGTATAACAGGGCGGGGGTATTGGTAGTTCAGCCACTACATTCCCGCCTTTACCGTGTTGACCGTGTGCGGCGGCAAATTTGTCGCTACTATGAGTCACCCGCTTAAACAGACACGACGTTGGGAGAAACACCTCATGACCAAGAAGAGCCTTGCCGTTGCCGCTGCAGCCCTGTTTGCCGCTTCCTCCAGCTTTGCCTTTACCCCGGCCGTGGTATACGACCAGGCTGGCAAGTTCGATAAGAGCTTCAACGAAGCTGCCTATACCGGCGCTGAGCGTTTCAAGAAAGCCACTGGCGTAGCGTACCGCGAAGCCCAGATCGCTAACGAAGCTCAGAAAGAACAGGTGTTGCGCAACCTGGCCCGCAAGAATGTGGATCTGGTGATCGCGGTGGGTTTCTCCTTCACCCAAGCCGTACAGACCGTGGCTGCCGAGTTTCCGAAAGTGAAATTCGCCATCGTTGACGACGTGGCCAAGGGTGCCAACGTGCAGTCGGTGATGTTCAAGGAACAGGAAGGCTCCTACCTGGTGGGTATGGCTGCCACCCTGGCGTCCAAGAGCAAGAAAGTCGGCTTTATCGGTGGCATGGACGTGCCGCTGATCCGCGCCTTTGGTTGTGGTTACACCCAGGGTGCCAAGGCGGCTGACCCGAAAGTGGAAGTGGTTTCCAACATGACCGGCACCACCCCGCAAGCTTTCAACGACCCGGCGCGTGGCGGCGAGCTGGCACGCAGCCAGTTTGACCGCGGTGTAGACGTGGTCTTCCACGCTGCTGGCGGTACCGGCATGGGCGTACTGCAAGCCGCTAAAGACAAGAACAAACTGGGTATCGGTGTGGATTCCAACCAGAACCACCTGTTCCCGGGCTTCGTGCTGACCTCCATGTTGAAGCGTGTGGATAACGCCGTTTACCAGCTGATGCTGGATGGCCAGAAAGGCACCTGGAAGCCGGGTGTAGTGACCATGGGCTTGAAAGAAGGCGGTGTGGACTGGGCGCTGGATACCCATAACCGCAAGCTGATCACCAAGGATATGGAAGCCAAAATCAATCAGGCCAAAAAAGACATCATCGCCGGTAAGATCAAGGTGGTGGACTACCGCGCTGCCAATAGCTGCCCGGTAAAATAAGGCTGTAAGCGTCTGATTGTTCAGACGTTGCGTGCGGCAAGCAGGTCATTCTGCTTGCCGCACTTTATTGTGCCCGCCGCAGCGGTATAGTAGGCATGCTGTCGTGTTGAAGGTGTGCGTTGCGGTGATGGCGTGATTCTCCGTGCCGGAGAGTCGGTTTGCCGGAAGGGTTGACCTGGGCCGGCACAGGAGGAGAAGGCGGCAAGCGTGCCGCCTTCGGCGATTTCAAATGGCTTCCAAGCAGGCAGCATGTTGCGATTCGCGACGGCAGCTGGCTGAAGCGGCATTTTTAACCGAGAGCGACTATATCATGGCCGAACTAGCCATCGAGCTCATTGGCGTCAATAAACACTTCGGTGAAGTGCACGCCAATAAGAACATTACTTTCGGGGTGCGCAAGGGTACCGTTCACGGCATCATCGGCGAAAACGGGGCTGGCAAGTCCACGCTGATGAGCATCATCTACGGTTATTACCAAGCGGACTCCGGCACCATCAAGATTAACGGCAAGGCGGAGCGTATCCGTTCCTCGCAGGCTGCCATTGGCCTGGGGATCGGCATGGTACACCAGCACTTCATGCTGGTGGATCCGTTTACCGTGCTGGAAAACATCGTGCTGGGCGCCGAGGCTGGTATCAAGCTGGACAGCAGCCTGACGGCAGCGCGCGCGCACCTGGAAAAACTGAATCGCGACTACGGCCTGCAAGTCGACCCGGACGCGGTCGTGGGTGAGCTGGGGGTGGGCACGCAACAGCGTGTCGAAATCCTGAAAACGCTGTACCGCGGTGCTGATGTGCTGATCCTGGACGAGCCGACTGCGGTGCTGACGCCGCAGGAAGCCGACGACCTGTTCCGCATCCTGCGTCTGCTGCGCGAGCAGGGCAAGACCGTGATCCTGATCACCCACAAGCTGCGTGAAGTGATGGACATCACCGACGACGTAACCGTCATGCGTGGTGGCGAGATCGTGGGCCAGGTGCGCACTGCCGATGTGACCAAGGAAGACCTGGCCGATCTGATGGTTGGCCGCAAGGTGAACCTGCAGCTGGACAAGGCACCGCCCAAGCTGGGCGATACCGTGCTGTCGGTGTCCGGGCTGAATCTGGTAGACGGACGCGGCGTAGCCTTGCTGAAGGATATCGGTTTCGAGCTGCGCGCCGGCGAGATCGTCGGCATTGCCGGCGTGTCCGGCAATGGCCAGTCCGAACTGCTGGAAGTGCTGTCCGGCATGCGCGAAGCGACGTCCGGCTCGGTACGCTTCAAGGGGCAAGAACTCACTACGCTGAAAAGCGCCGAGCCCAAGGCAGCGGTGTACCGCAAGCTGGGTATTGCCCATATTCCGGAAGACCGTTCACGCGAAGGCATGGTGAAGGATTTCATGACTTTCGAAAACGCCATCCTCGGCTACCACAACGACAAGAGCATTGCCGGCCGCTTCCTGTTCAAGCGCCAGGCCATCATCGAGCGTTGCCGTCGCTTCATTGAAGAGTTCGACGTGCGCCCGGCGCTGACGCATCGCCGTATCGGCCTGTTCTCGGGCGGTAACCAGCAGAAAGTAATCCTGGCGCGCGAAATCCAGGCTAATCCGGACCTGCTGCTGATTGGCCAGCCCACGCGTGGCGTGGACATTGGTGCGATCGAATTCATTCACAAACGGCTGATGCAGTTGCGGGATGAAGGCAAGGCGCTGCTGCTGGTGTCGGTGGAGCTGGACGAGATCATGGCATTGAGCGACCGCATCATCGTGATGAATGCGGGCGCCATTTCTGGCGAGTTGCCGGCGGCTGAGGCCACCGCTACGTCGCTGGGTTTGTTGATGGGGGGACATAAATGAGTCAGCCAGCCAATATGCCGCGCTGGGCCAGCCTGTGGCTGCTGCCGCTGCTGAACCTGTTTGCGGCACTGTTTGTATCGGGCCTGGTGATTGCGCTGATCGGCGAAGACCCGATCGAGTGCCTGAAACTGATGATAAACGGGGCGTTCGGTTACCCGGAGGGGATAGGCTATACGCTGTTCTACACCACCAGCTTCATTTTTACCGGTCTGGCAGTGGCGGCGGCGTTTCATGCCGGCCTGTTCAATATTGGTGGAGAAGGCCAGATGTACCTGGCTGGCCTGGGGGTTACTCTGGTCTGCCTGCAGTTCGACTTTTTGCCCGCCTGGGTGGTGATTCCGTTGGCCATGTTGGCCGCCGTGCTGTTTGGCGGGGCGTGGGCGCTGGTGCCGGGCTATTTGCAGGCCAAGCGCGGCAGCCACATCGTAGTGACCACCATCATGTTCAACTTCATCGCCAGCGCGCTGATGACCTGGTTGCTGGTAGACAAGTTGCGTATGGAGGGCTCGCAAACCCCGGCGACTCGTGAGTTTGCCGAGAGCGCCTGGGTGCCGATGTTGCACGAGCTGTTTGCGCCGCTAGGTTTTGAACTGCCGAATACCCCGCTGAACGCCAGCTTCTTCCTGGCGCTGATCGCGCTGGTGCTGTTCTACCTGGTGGTGTGGCATAGCCCGAAAGGCTTTGTCACCCGTACCGTGGGCCTGAACGAGAAAGCCGCGCGCTATGCCGGCATTCCGGTAGACAAGGTGATCATCGCCGTGATGTGCGTGTCTGGCGCGCTGGCGGGCCTGGCGGCCATCAACGAGCTGCTGGGTTCCACCCACCGCATGAACATGGGCTTCACCAACGGTATCGGCTTTGTCGGTATCGCGGTGGCACTGATGGGGCGTAACCATCCGGTGGGCATTCTGCTGTCGGCCTTGCTGTTCGGCGCACTGACCCAGGGTGGCCTCGACCTGTCGTTCGAGAAACCGGCCATCACCCGCGAGATGATCATCTTTACCCAGGGTCTGATCATCCTGTTCTGCGGCGCGCTGGAAAACCTGTTCCAGACCCCGCTGTCGGCTGCGTTCAAGCGCATCATGAGCAATAAGTAAGGAGCACGCCATGGACATGATTTTCAGTGTGCTGGATGCCACCCTGCGCGTGAGTACCCCGCTGGTACTGGCGGCGCTGGCTGGCCTGTTTTCGGAGCGCTCCGGCGTAGTGGACCTGGCGCTGGAGGGCAAGATGTTGGCCGCCGCGTTTGCGGCTGCCTGTGTGGCCTATATGGCTCAGTCGCCGTGGGCTGGTCTGGTCGCCGGCATGGCTGCCGGCGTGATGGTGGCGCTGCTGCACGGCGTGGTTGCCATTACCTATAACGGTAACCAGCTGATTTCCGGCGTGGCCATCAACATGATGGTCTCCGGCGTGACGCCGGTGCTGGCGCTGGCCTGGTTCCAGCAAGGTGGCCGTACTCCGACGCTGTCGGATGAGGCGCGTTTCACGGCGGTGGATTTGCCGTTTGCCGACACCATCGCGCACAGCCCGGTACTGAAGACCTTCTTCGGTCACAATATTCTGGTCTACATCGCGCTGGCCGTGATCTTCGTGGTGAGCTGGGTGGTGTACAAGAGCCGTTTCGGCCTGCGCCTGCGTGCGGTGGGTGAAAACCCGCATGCGGCAGATGCGGCCGGTATCAGCGTGAAGGGCGTGCGTTTCATCGCCCAGGCCATCGGCGGCTCGCTGTGCGGCATTGCCGGTGCCTACCTGGTGCTGGCGCAGACCGGTGCCTTTATCCAGGACATGACCGCCGGTAAGGGCTACCTGGCGCTGGCGGCGTTGATCTTTGGCAAGTGGCGGCCGTGGACCGCGGTGCTGGGTTGCCTGATCTTTGCCTTTACCGACGCCATCCAGATCCGTTTGCAGGGTACCGAGCTGCCGCTGGTGGGCAGCATTCCCGATGCCTTCATTCAGGCGCTGCCGTACGTGCTGACGGTGGTGCTGCTGGCCGGCTTCATGGGCAAGGCCGTTGCGCCGAAGGCGATCGGCATCCCGTTCGTGAAATCGCGCTAAGTTGGCCGCAGGCCGCGTATGCAAAAACCCCTGCCGTGTGGCAGGGGTTTTTCTTTGTGGGGCGGGGTGCCCATGGCGACAGCGCCTTACTGCTTGTCTTTGTCGTCGAGTTTGGCGCGCGGGTGGGCGGTGTCGTACACCTTGGCCAGGTGCTGGAAGTCCAGGCTGGTGTAGATCTGGGTAGTGGCCAGGTTGGCGTGGCCCAGTAGCTCTTGCACCGCCCGCAGGTCGCCGGACGATTGCAGCATGTGGCTGGCAAACGAGTGGCGCAGCATGTGCGGGTGCACGTGCTGTTCGCTGCCGCTATGCAGCGCCCAGCGACCGAGGCGTCGCGCCAGCTGCCGGCTGCTGATGCGGGTGCCTTTTTGCGATACGAACAGCGCGGCTTCACCCTCCGCCGCCTGGCGCAGTGGCAGCCAGCGCCGCAGCGCTTCAATGGCTTGGCGGCCAACCGGCAATATGCGCTCGCGGTTACCCTTGCCGTGTACTTTCAGCAGCGCTTCTTGCAGGTCGATGTCGGCCACGTCCAGCGACACGGTTTCCGAGAGCCGCAGGCCGGACGAGTACATCAGCTCGAAGATGGCCGCGTCGCGTACCTCGTGCGCGTCTTCGGCGGGGGCGTCCAGCAGCTGCATGGCGCTATCCACGCTCAGGGTCTTGGGCAGGCGCTGGCCGGCGCGTGGGGCGCGCACGCCGGCGCACGGGTTAGCCTGCAGCCACTCGCGACGAATCATCCATTCAAACAGGCTGCGCCAGGTGGATAGCATGCGCGCCAGCGTGCGCGGCGACAGCCCTTCGCGGCGCAGTACGCCCAGTGCGCGCTGGATGGCAGGGCCGTCGGTGTCTTGCGGCGGAGTGTTGCCCAGCAGGCCGGCCAGCCGGGTGAGGTCGCGACGGTAGGCGATGCGGGTGTGCTCGCTGCGTGCGGCCAACCTGAGCTGGTCGTCGTAGGCGTCGATCAGGGCTTGCCAGTGCGCGTCCATCAGTTGCGACGCATCCGGGCCATCTGCATCAAGCGCTCGAACAGGTGGACGTCCTGTTCGTTCTTCAGCAGCGCGCCGGCCAGTGGCGGCGGGCTGTTGCTGTCGCGCTGCTGGCGCAGCTGTGCTTCGCTGATGCTTTCGCTGTCCAGCAGTTTCAACCAGTCCAGCAGCTCCGAGGTGGTGGGTTTTTTCTTCAGGCCGTTCAGCTCGCGGATGCCGATGAACACCTCCAGCGCTTCGCTGACCAGCTGCTGCCGCAGGTCCGGGTAGTGGACGCGGACGATGGCTTCCAGCGTGTCGCGGTCCGGAAAACGGATGTAATGGAAGAAGCAGCGACGCAGGAAGGCGTCTGGCAGCTCTTTCTCGTTATTGGACGTAATGATGATGATGGGGCGGTGGCGGGCGCGCACGAATTCCTGGGTTTCGTGCACGAAGAATTCCATCTGGTCCAGCTCGCGTAGCAGGTCGTTCGGGAATTCGATATCGGCCTTGTCGATCTCGTCGATCAGCAAAATGGCCTGCTCGTCGCTGCAGAAGGCCTGCCACAGCTTGCCCTGGCGGATGTAGTTGCGGATGTCGTGGACTTTTTCGTCACCCAGCTGTGAGTCGCGCAAGCGCGAGACAGCGTCGTACTCGTACAGGCCGTGTTGCGCCTTGGTGGTGGATTTGATCGGCCACACGATCAGCTGTTTGCCCAGCGCGCGGGCGATTTCTTCGGCCAGCATGGTCTTGCCGGTGCCGGGCTCGCCTTTTACCAGCAGCGGGCGTTGCAGGGTGATGGCGGCGTTGACGGCCATCATCAAGTCGTCGGTGGCGATGTAGTGGTCGGTGCCGTTGAAGCGGGTAGTCATGGTTTAGCCTGTGTTGTTTTTGTGCGCAGAAAAGCAAACAGCCGCCTGGCGGCGGCTGCGGTGCGGGCTGGGCCTTAGTTGCGGGCCAGTTCGGCCTGCAGGTCGTCCAGCGTGATGTGCCAGTAGTGCATCATGTGACGCAGCAGCAGCATTTCCGGATCACTGATTGTATTGTCCGATTTGCAAATGTCCAGCGCCAGCGCGCAGCAGATGATGCGCTTGCTGCGTTCGGTGACACCGTCCAGGATGATGTTGGTGCGCTCGGAGGCCAACAGGTGGATGGTGCCGTCTTCATCAGCCTCGTCAGAGATGTCGTTGCAGTACTCTACCAGAACCTTGATGAAGTCCTTGCGGCTGAGGTTCAGCAGTTCATAGACGTGCAGGTTTTCCAGGGTTTCGATTTCGCGCGGGTCCATGTTGCCGTCGGTAATCATGAACATGGCAAGAATGCGGGCGAGGGCTTCCGGGCTGTTTGGCGCGTATTTTTTCATGGCGCGTCTCCTTGTGTTGCTGCGCTGGCCCTGTGCAGAAAGGCAGCAGGCGCGGCAGCGATTTTTCGTTGCTGGTAGTCAAAAAACACCACGCCGGTCTTGATGCGCAGTACTTCCTGTCCGGTATTGCCACTTTGGGCGGTATAAACGATGTCAAAGCCGTATTTGTTGTGGTCGGCAAGGCCTAGCGACAGCGTTAGCTTGTCGCCGTAAAACACTTCAGCCTTGTACATTACCGCAGCGTCGCTAACGATGATACCGAAGCCTTCGATATTTAGCTCGGTGTAATCCATCGAAGCCAACCAGCGCACGCGCGTTTCGTGCGCCAAGCGCAACGCCGCATCGTTGCCAACGTGGCCGCCATAGTTGATGTCGGCAATGCTGATGTCGATGGTAGTGTGAAACAACAGGGTGGTGGGCAGGTCTATGCTTAAGCGTGGCATGTTGGTTCCTTATTCCATTGATGTAATAGTGCGCTTGCGCTTAATCTTTATCAATGCTCGGCATGGGGCTTGCGCTAGACTGCAGTTCGGGCATGGGAACAGGAGGGGATATGTATCAGCGTATTTATGTGCCGGTAGATGACAGTGCTACGTCGGCAATCGCTTTAACTGAGGCCTGCAGGTTGGCCGCAGAAGTGGGTGCGGTCCTGCGCTTGGTACATGTGGTCGACCTGGCGCAGTTTGGCTGGGGTGGTGCCGAGTTTCTGGATGCCGCCGAGTTGCAGGCTTCCATCAAACAAGCCGGAGAGCAGGTACTTTCTGCCAATGTGGCAAAGGCTGCGGCTTGTGGTGTGGTAGTGGAATCCAAGATACTGGAAAGCTGGGGTGATCGCATTGCCAGCGTCATCGTGGAGGATGCCAACGACTGGGGGGCTGATCTGATGGTGATGGGCACGCATGGCTTGGGTGGATTGATGCACTTGCTGATGGGCAGTGTGGCGGAGGGGGTGCTGAAGCAGGCGGATGTGCCGGTGCTGTTGCTGCGCAACCTGGGGGATGACTGAGTTCTGGCTGATGCAGGCCTGACAACCCGGCCATTGTGCCGGGTTTTGTTTTGCAGGGAACATTTGCTCATGAAAAAGCCCGGCGTTATGGCCGGGCTTGTTTTGCGCATGACACCTATCAGGCTTCTGCAGTGTCTGCAGCACCTTCGGTTTGTGCATCCATTCGGGCTCGTACGGCCTTGCGCAGACTTTTGTACAGATCCGGGTGGGTTTCTTTCAGGTATTCAACGATTTCGAAATCTTCGCGACGTACCTTGGACAGATCGATTTGCTCGATATGCACCAAGCGCAGCAGCTCGCGCACTGGCTTGGGCATGTTACGGCCGCTTTCGTAACGGCTGCCACCGGATTGCGTAACGCCGATGCGGCTCCAGAACTCTTGTTGGTTCAGGCCAAGCTTGCGGCGGATTTCACGCGGATTCGGGATTTTATCAAACAGTTTCATGGCTTTCCTCGCTTCTGTTCGTTTCGGGATTCCGGCATATGCCGGGTGACGTTTTCAAGTTTCCAACATCGGAGCAAGGTCATAGCCGAGCTCCTTTATGTGCTTCGTATGATAGCAGGATTTTCAAGCGATCAAAAGATAAATGCCGGCTGAATTGTCAATAGATTTTGATCAACGTTTTTATTTCAGTCAGATTTTATGAAGCAGTGGAGGCAAAGCGAGGAGGGGGAGGGGTGGCGAGCCTGAACCCCGGCACTTGCACTGAATAGTTGTGGCTGCTTCCTTCCGGACCTGACCAGGTTCACTACCGTACAATGCGGGGGGGCCCGCCATAGAAGCGTCGAATACTACACACGAATCACCATTTTGCCAAGCCCGCTGCTGCTTTTTATGCAGTATCAGGCCCGAATATCCGGGTTTGCATGCTCTGATCAATTCGGTATGCTGCCATTTATATACACTCTTGCGCGAGGTTCGTCATGGCAACTCAAGCTCTTACTACCGACATTCTGTCCCGTTTGCTGGCTTTTGATACGACCAGCCGCGACTCGAACCTAGCACTGATAGAGTGGGTAGCCGACTGGCTGGCCGGCTATGGCGTGCAGAGTACGCTCACATTTAATGATGAAGGCAGCAAGGCCAACCTATACGCCCAGCTGGGTGACCCGGCTTTGCCTGCCATCATCTTGTCGGGGCATACCGACGTGGTGCCGGTAGACGGCCAGCAGTGGCAGTTTCCGCCATTTGGCATGACACAACGGGATGACCGCATTTACGGCCGTGGCAGTGCCGACATGAAGGGCTTTATTGCTTGTGCCTTGGCTGCAGTGCCGCGTTGGCAGCAATTGGCTACGCAGCAGCCGATGGCACGTAGCCTGGGGATTGCCCTGTCTTACGATGAAGAAATCGGCTGCCTGGGGGTGGGGCGTCTGATCGATGATCTGCTGGCGCGGCAGTTGCCGATTGCCGGCTGCATCATCGGCGAACCTACCATGATGCGCCCGGTCATCGCCCATAAGGGCATTGCTCACTACCGTGTACGTTTGCGAGGCCGCGCTGCGCACTCGTCGCTGACGCCGCAAGGGGTGAATGCCATCGAGTACGCGGCCAAGCTGATTACCCATATCCGCAAGCTGGCCGATACCGAACAAGCCTTCGGCAGTCGCCATCCTTTATACGATGTGCCGTTTGCCACCTTGCAGACCGGGCTGATTGCCGGCGGCAATGCAGCCAACATCGTACCCAAGGACTGTGAATTTGTTTTCGAGATGCGCTGGTTGCCGGGCGATCGCCACGAGCGTTTTGTGGAGTCGGTGCGCGATTACGCCAAGGTGCTCTTGGCTGAGATGCAGCAAGTCGCACCGGAGGCCGACATCCGCTTTGAGCAGCTGGTGAACTGCCCGCCATTCGAGTACAGCCCGGGCAGCGAGATTACCCGCCATGTCGAAGCCTTGTGCCAGGGCTGCAGCCATGATGCAGTGGCGTACACCACCGAGGCCGGGCGTTTCCACGAGGCCGGCATTCCTTGCGTAGTATGCGGGCCGGGTTCGATCGAGCAGGCTCACCGCCCGGACGAGTACGTGAGTGTGGCGCAGCTGGCGGCCTGCGATGCCTGGCTTGATCAGTTGTTCCTGCGTCTGAGACAGGCCTGAATCTGCCGCAAAATGCTTTACCTGTAACACGGACGGCCTCAAAATCCTGCCTCCCGATAAGGGGCTGAGTACCTGTGCTTGCCACAAGCGAGCCCGGGTTTGACCATGGGTTTTGATGCTGGACCACAATATGAAAAACGATACAAGATCTGCAGCGCTGGCTGCTGCAGGCGCAAGCAGGGATGCCTTCACCAGCAGTTTCGGGGTGTTGGCCGCAACACTGGGCTCCGCTGTGGGCCTGGGTAATATCTGGAAGTTTCCTTACGTTACGGGTGCCAACGGTGGTGCCAGTTTTCTGGTGGTATACGTACTGGCTACCTTGCTGGTAGGCCTGCCGGTGATGATTGCCGAGATCATGCTGGGGCGCAAAGCCAAGGCTGATGCGGTCACCACGCTGCGTACGCTGGCGCCGTCCGGCCAGCCGTGGTGGCTGATTGGTGCCTTTGGTGTGCTGGCGGCTTTTCTGATCATGTCCTTTTATTCCGAAGTGGCGGCGTGGGTGTTCGCCTACGTATTCAAGGCGCTGCGTGGCGATATACTGTCCAGCGACCCGGCGGTGACGTCGGCCGCCTTTGGCGCATTGATTAGCGATCCGGTGCAGTCGCTGCTATGGCAGTGGCTGGTACTGTTGATGATTGGCGGCATCCTGTTGATGGGCGTGGCCAAAGGCATCGAGGCCGTTACCAAGAAGCTGATGCCCATTTTGTTCCTGCTGTTGCTGGTGATTTGCGTACGCAGCCTGATGCTGCCGGGCGCGGCCGAGGGCCTGGCGTTTCTGTTTACGCCGGACTGGAGCAAGATCAGCGGCGAGGTGGTGCTGGTGGCCATGGGCTTGGCCTTCTTCAAGCTATCCATCGGTATGGGCACGATGATGACCTACGGCAGTTACTTCCGTGACGATCAGAACATTCCCACGACAACCTTGCGTGTGATGAGTGCCGACCTGTTTGTATCGATGCTGGCCGGCATTGCCATCTTCCCTGCGGTGTTCAGTTTCGGCTTCAAGCCCGAGGCCGGCCCGTCGCTGCTGTTCATTACTATTCCGGCAGTGTTTGCCAGCATGCCGATGGGCCACCTGTTCATGGTGCTGTTCTTTGTGCTGGCCGCAGTGGCGGCGACTGGCGCCATGCTGTCGATTCTGGAGGTGCCGGTGTCGGTGATGGCTGGCCGTTTGGGCATGTCACGCAAAAAGGCCACGCTGCTTAACCTGCTGTTGCTGGCGCTGATCGGTGCCACCTGCGCGCTGTCCAACAGCCTGCTGGCCGACGTGAAGCTGTTCGGCATGACTTTCTTTGACCTGTTTGACTACATTTCGTCTTACATCCTGATGCCGTTGGGTGGCATCTTCATCTGCCTGTTCGTGGCCTGGGTATGGGGCCGCGACAATATGGCGGCAGCGCTGAGCAATCAGGGCAGCCTGGCTAACGGTGGTGTGGTGGCAGGCTTGTATGTACTGCTGAAGTTTGTGACCCCGCTGCTGATCCTGCTGGTGATGCTCAAAGGGCTGGGCCTGCTGTAAAGGCTGGCAACCAGGTTGGCCGCAGTACGCGGCCAACCTTGTTTGCCACGCCGGCTTGAGCAGCAGGCCTGCGTGGCAAGCAACCAACAGGATTAAGGAGTTTACATGGCGATTGTGCGTATCGTGGCGCAAGGCGTGGGGCAGGAAGACCGCCCCGATCCGCAGCGTCTGGTGGCGGGCAACCCGCTGCGTCATACCTGGTCGGGGTACGAGGCCGGCAATGGTCAATTGGCTGCAGGTATCTGGGCCTGCGAACCGGGTGCCTGGCGCATTGCCTTTGCCGCCGACAAACACGAGTTTTTCGCCATCATCAGCGGCCGTGTGCGGCTGACTGACGAGCATGGCCACGCCGACACGTTCGGCCCTGGCGAAGCGGCGGTCATTCCCGCCGGTTTTCGCGGCGAGTTTCGCGTGCTTGAGGCAGTGCGCAAATACTACGTGATTGTCAGCGGCGTGCTGGTCTGAGCAGGGTGTTCAGCGGCTGTGCTCTGCCGGGTAGGCGTCCGGGTCGACCGGTGGCGGCTCGAAACCGTTGATGTCTCGTGCCGGTTTGTTAAGCTGCAGCAAGATCAGGCCGTTGAGGCCGCCAAAGCACCAGGCCAGCAGAAAGAATACCGAGTAGGCGCTCAGCTCGTCATGAAACAGCTGCTTGCCGTGCAATGCCAGCTCGTAAGGGTCGAATACCGAAAAGAAGCAGGCAGTGGCCAGCAGGGCAGTGATGAATGATGGCCACAAAACCAGGATCAGTCTGCGCATGGTGATTTCCTTGGTGAAACGGGTGTTGTCACTATAGGCCATTTGTCATGCCCCGGCACAATGGCCGGGTCGGTGGCAGGGCCGCTGCAGCTGCAGCAAGTGTCGACTTTAATGGCCGCCAATCGTCATGCAACAAAAAAGCCGCGCAGTGCGCGGCTTTTGTCGTTACAAGGCTTACTTGACCTTGTTGGCGTACATGAAGTTTTCCATCTTGCTCTCGGCCAGATTGAACCAGCCGTGCTGCAAGGTGCGGAACTTCTTCCACTCGTTGTAGATTTTTCTGAAGTCCGGGTTGCTGGCCGCTTCCTTCTCGTAGAGGGCAAAGGCGGCTTTCTGCGCGGCTTTCATGATGTCCGCCGGGTACTGATGCAGCTTGGTACCTTTTTGCAGCAGGCTCACCAGTGCTACCGGGTTCTTGGCATCGTACTCGGCCTGCATGCTGATGTTGGCTTCGGCAGCGGCCACTTCAAACGCCGCCTTGTACGCCGGCGGCAGCTTGTCCCATTCCTTCTTGGATACGTAGAACGACAGGTTCGGGCCCGGCTCCCAGAAACCCGGGTAGTAGTAGTGCTTGGCTACTTTGTAAAAGCCCAGTTTTTCGTCATCGTACGGACCTACCCATTCGGTGGCGTCGATGGTGCCTTTTTCCAGCGCCGGGTAGATGTCGCCACCAGCCAGCGTTTGCGGCACGGCGCCCAGGGCGGCCATGATCTCGCCGCCAAAGCCCGGAATGCGCATTTTCAGGCCTTTCAGGTCGGCCAGCGTTTTGACTTCCTTGCGGAACCAGCCACCCATCTGGGTGCCGGTGTTGCCGCCCGGGAAGTTCACCACATTGTACTTGGCGAAGAACTCGCGCATCAGCGCCATGCCCCCGCCGTAGTACAGCCAGGCGTTCTGCTGGCGGGAAGTCAGGCCGAACGGCAGCGAGGTGTCGAAGGCAAACGCCTTGTTCTTACCGACGTAGTAGTAGCTGGCGGTGTGGCCGCATTCCACGGTGCCGTTTTGTACGGCGTCCAGCACCTGGGTGCCCGGTACGATTTCGCCGCCAGGGAAGGAGCGGATCTGGAACTTGCCACCGGTCAGTTCGCTGACGCGCTTGCCCAGCTGTTCGGCGGCACCGTAGATGGTGTCCAGGCTCTTGGGAAAGCTGGATGCCAGGCGCCAGCGGATGGTCGGGCCGTCATTGGCGAGGGCCGGGGCGGCCACTGCTGCGGTAGCCAGGCCGGCTGCACCGGCTTTTTTCAGAAACGAGCGTCTTTCCACAGTGATCTCCTTTGTGTTGTCTTGTGTTACTGCGCTTGCATCAGGCGTTGTGGTGTTGCCTGAAATTTATCGATATGCCGGATGTGATGTCTAGTGACATCTGCATTGCCGGGGGCAAAGCCATGGCTTTTGCCCCCGGGGTGTGGCTTATTGGCCGGTCAACTCCTTCAGCAGGTCATCCGACTGGTTGGCCGCAGGTGCGGAAGCATCGGCTAGCGAGGCGTCGCCAGCGGGCAGTTCTGCCGGCAGGTCGGCGCTGGGCGCGGCGTCCATCTGCTGCATGATGGCGGCGGCGTCTTCGGCGTTGGTTTTTACTTCGTCATGCAACGAGCCGGTTACCAGTTTGGGGAAGGCAATCAGCAGGCCTACCATCACAATCTGCATCAACACGTAGGGTACGGCGCCCCAGTAAATCTGCGTGCTCTTCACTTCTTTCGGCGCCACGCTACGCAAGTAGAACAAGGCAAAACCGAACGGCGGGTGCATGAACGAGGTCTGCATGTTGACGGCCAGGATCACGCCGAACCAGATCAGGTTGATATCCAGGCTCTGTGCCACCGGCGCCAGCAGCGGCACCAAGATGAAGGCGATCTCGAAGAAGTCGAGGAAGAAAGCCAGGAAGAACACCATGATGTTGACGACGATCAGGAAGCCGGTAGCACCACCAGGCAGGCTGGTCAGCAGGTGCTCTACCCACTGGTCGCCATTGACGCCGAGGAAGGCGATACGGAACACACGGGCCCCGATCAGGATGAACACCACGAAGGTGGACAGCTTGACGGTGGAGTCCATGGCCTGCTGCAGCAGCTTCATGTCCAGACGCTTGTTCATCACCGCCAGGATGATGGCACCTACTGCACCCATGGCGCCGCCTTCGGTCGGGGTGGCAATCCCCAGGAAGATAGTGCCCAGTACCAGGAAGATCAGCAGCAGCGGCGGAATCATCACCAGCACCACGCGCTTGGCCAGGTTGAACCCACGCAGGGTGCGTGCCTCTGGCGGCAGCGCCGGCGCCCACTGCGGCTTGAACAGGGTGATCATGAACACGAACAGTGCGTAGAACAGGCACAGCAGCAGGCCTGGGGCCATGGCGCCGGCGTACATGTCGCCTACCGAAGCACCCAGCTGGTCGGCCAGTACAATCAGTACCAGCGACGGCGGAATGATCTGGGCCAGGGTGCCGGAGGCGGCAATCACGCCGGTGGCGATACGGGTGTCGTAGCCATAACGCAGCATGATGGGCAGCGAGATCAGGCCCATCGAGATCACCGACGCGGCCACCACGCCAGTGGTGGCGGCCAGCAGCGCGCCGACAAAGATCACTGCGTAGGCCAGGCCGCCACGTACCGAGCCGAACAGCTGGCCGATGGTGTCCAGCATGTCTTCGGCCATGCCGGAACGTTCCAGTATCAAACCCATGAAGGTGAAGAACGGTATCGCCAGCAGCGTATCGTTACGCATGATGTCGTATACCTGGTTCGGTAGTGCCTGCAGCAGCTCGGGGCGCAGCAGTTCAAAATGAATGCCGATCCAGCTGAACAACAAACCCACTGCGCCCAGGGCAAAGGCCACCGGGTAGCCGATCAGCAAGAATGCGATCAGCGAGCAGAACATGATGGGAGCGAGCAGTTCGAGGTTCATACCGGCTCCTTGTTGGCGTTGGTGTTTTTGTCGGACGGGTCGGCGATCAGACCCTGCAGGAAGGCGATCCGCTTGATGACCTCGGACAGACCCTGTGCCAGCAGCAGCGAGAAGCCTACCGGGATCAGCAGGAACACCGGCCAGCGGATCAGGCCGCCAGCGTCAGACGACATTTCGCCGGTGGTCCAGGCGTTCATGAACATCGGCCAGCCGTACATGATGATGATCACGCACACCGGCGACAGGAACAGCAGGGTGCCGATGATGTCGATGATGGCCTGGCCACGTTTGGACAGTTTGCCCGCTAGCAGGTCGATACGGATGTGTTCGTTCTTTTGCAGGGTGTAGGCGGCGGCCAGCAGAAAGACTGCCGAGAACAGATACCACTGGATTTCAAGAAAGGCGTTCGAACTGATATCGAAAGCCTTGCGGACGACGGCGTTACCGGCGCTGATGAGCACGACGACAAGCACGAGCCATGACGCAGCCCGGCCCACGCGTGCGTTGATCGCGTCGATAAGACGCGACAAGGCAAGCAGTGAATGCACTGGTTTTCTCCTGTGTAATGTTGCAGCTATGGCTGCTTTTTTAGCGGGCCTTCTGTGAGGCCGTTGCCGTTTGGCGGCTATTGCTATCAAAGCACAGGGCCAAGTACAGATGGATAGGGGATTACCCTTGGTTGGCGGGCTGGCGGCGTGTTAGCCGCAGCCGCAACGCGTCTTCGGTGGTGAGCACGGCGCCGATGTCGAGTTGGTCGCACGCCAGCGTTGCCAGCCGGGTGCGCTGCAGCCAGTCTTGCAGCGCGGGGATGTTACGCCAGTAGAGCGTGATGTGATGGGGGGAAACCTGTAGCCATGCGATGTCGGCTGTGAGTCGTTGTAGCAGGTTGGCCGCAACGCCACTGCCGCTGGCCAGAGTGGCCAGTTTGGCCAGCGCATGGCCGCGCAGGCCGGCTTGTGCCGGGTCGCCTTTGATCTGGTAATGCAGGTGTAGTGCGCCATCCGGGCCGCCGGCGGCGGGCTGGCAGTGCAGTTGCAGGATGGTGTGGGCGGGGTGGTGCAGTGTCAGCCAGAACACCGCGCCGTGCTCGTCCAGCAGCAGGTCGTCGATACTCAGGCGTTCATTGTTCAGCCATTGCTGCAGTTTGCGCAGTACCAGCTTGCCCGGCAGTGACACGCCGTCCCGGTGCAGGCGGGGCCGGTTTTCTTGCCAGGCTTGCCAGCGCTGCTGCCACATGGCTTAGTCAAACAAGGTACGCGCGCCCTCGTAGCGGGCGGCAAAGTAGCTGTTGTCGAGGCGGTCGACGCGGATCACGCTGTTGCTGCGCGGGGCGTGCACGAACTTGCCATCGCCGATATAGATGCCCATGTGCGAGAACGGCCGCCCCAGCGTATTGAAGAACACCAGGTCGCCGACGCGCAGCTGGCTGTTGCTGATCGGCCGCGCCAGGCCGGCAATTTGCGCCGCATTATGTGGCAGCTTCACTCTTGCAGCATTCTGATAGATGTAGGCCACCATGCCGCTGCAATCCAGGCCGGCTTCCGGGTTGCTGCCGCCGAACTTGTAGTCGATGTCCAGCAGGCTCAGCGTGTACATCAGGATCTCGCGGCCAACCCCGTCGGCTTGCAGGCTGCCCAGGCTGGTGCCCGGGCGGGTGGCGGGCTTGCCGGGCTTTTTCGCCGGCGGGGGCGTGCTGGCGCAGCCGGCCAGCAGGCAGGCCAGTAACGCCAGCGTCACGCCACGCTGGCGGGTGAGTCGGCCCAGCAAGCTGCCGCGCATCATCCTTGCTTGGCCTCCAGCGTTTCCCAACGTTCCAGTTTTTCCAGCAGCAGCATTTCTATCTCCTCGATGCGGGCCTGCCAGTTGCGCGCCTCCAATGGGGTGTCACGGTAGGCGTTCGGGTCCAGCAGCTTGTCGTTCAGTAGTGCCTGTTCGGCTTCCAGTTCGGCAATTTCCTGCGGCAGGCGTTCCAGCTCGCGCTTTTCGTTAAAGCCCAGTTTCTGCGTGCGCGCACTGCGGTCGCGTTCCGGTTTGGCTTCCACGTTGGCCGCTGCTTCCTTGCGCGGCGCGTACTCGGCCTTCATCGCGGCCATACGGGCGCGGGTGTCGACCCAGTCCTGATAGCCGCCCGGGTATTCTTCCAGCCGGCCGTCGCCCTCAAAGGCAATCACCTGCGTCACCACGTTGTCGAGGAAGGCGCGGTCGTGGCTGACCAGGAACACGGTGCCGGTGTATTGCTCGATCAGCTCTTCCAGCAGCTCCAGCGTGTCGATATCGAGGTCGTTAGTGGGCTCGTCCAGTACCAGCACGTTGGCCGGGCGGGTGAACAGCCGTGCCAGCAGCAGGCGGTTGCGTTCTCCGCCGGACAGCGAGCGCACCGGGCTGCGCGCACGCTGTGGCGAGAACAGGAAGTCTTCCAGGTAGCTCATCACGTGCTTCTTCTGGCCGGCGATTTCGACGAAGTCGTTGCCCTGGCTGATGATGTCGGCCACGCTGGTTTCTTCGTCCAGCTGGGTGCGGAACTGGTCGAAGTAGGCCACTTCCAGCTTGCTGCCGCGCTTGATGCTGCCGCTGTCGGCTTCCAGTTCGCCCAGGATCAGTTTCAGCAATGTGGTCTTGCCGGCGCCGTTGGGACCGATCAGGCCGATCTTGTCGCCGCGCAGGATGCGGCTGGTGAAGTCCTTGATCAGGTTGCGGCCGTCAAAGCCTTTGCTGACGTGTTCCAGCTCGGCCACCAGTTTGCCGGAGCGCTCGCCGGCGTCCAGCTGGAAGTTCACCTGGCCCACGCGTTCACGGCGGGCGGCGCGCTGGCGGCGGATTTCCTCCAGCCGGCGCACGCGGCCTTCGTTGCGGGTGCGGCGCGCCTCGATGCCCTTGCGGATCCACACCTCTTCTTGGGCGTGGAATTTGTCGAAGATGCGGTTCTGTTCTTCTTCGATCGCCAGTTCTTCCGCCTTGCGTACCTGGTAGGCGCTGAAGCTGCCCGGGTAGCTGCGCAGGATGCCGCGATCCAGCTCGATGATGCGGGTGGCGACGTTGTCGAGGAAGCGACGGTCGTGGGTGATCAGCAGCACGCTGCCGGTAAAGTTCTTGATCAGCCCTTCCAGCCACTCGATGGCGCTCATGTCCAGGTGGTTGGTGGGTTCGTCCAGCAGCAGCACGTCGGGGCGGGCGGCCAGCGCGCGCGCCAGGGCCACGCGTTTTTTCCAGCCGCCGGACAGCGCACTAACCTGGGTGTCGGCATCCAGCCCCAGGTGCGACAGCGTGGTACTGATCAGCGCGTCGAACTGCCAGCCGTCGCGCGCTTCCAGTGCGTGCTGGATGTCGGTCATGCGTGCCAGCACGGTTTCGTGGTTGGCCGCAGGGTCGGCCAGCTGCTGTGTCAGGTGGTGGTAATCGGTGAGCAGGGCTTTCAGCTCGCCCAGGCCTTCGGCTACCGCTTCGAACACACTGTGGCCTTCCTCGAAGGTGGGCTCTTGCGGAACGTAGGCTACCTTGATGTCGCCTTGCTGGATGACACGGCCGTCGTCCAGTTTGACGGTGCCGGCGATGGCTTTCAGCAGCGAGGATTTGCCGGCGCCGTTGCGGCCGATCAGGCCGACGACTTCGCCGCCTTCGAGGGCGAAATGCACTTTGTCGAGCAGGGCGTGGTGGCCAAAGGCGAGGCAGGCGTTATCTACGGTAATCAGGGCCATGATGGGGAGTGACGGGCTTTCTTATTGCAATGCGGCCGATTGTAGCATGAGCGCGTGTTTGCCCTTCGCCTGCCGGCCGGTGGCTGCTACAATGCGCGCCAATTGAAAGCCCGCCTGTTCCGGCGGGTATCGCGAAAGGATGTGCCATGTACTTTGTTGACCGCTCTGTAGCCGTAATCAAACCGAAAGCCCCGTTTCTGGCGTGGCTGAACGGGGTGCCGGACAATGACATGATCGAACTGACGCTGGATGCGCTGCGTGCCGACAGCACCGTCATCCTGCTGCCGGAGTTCGACGAGCCGGAAGAGGCCGTGGCACACGTGGATGAAATCTTCGACCAGCTGTTCCGTCTGGAGCTGGCGTCCTGGTACGAGGACGAGTCGCTGTGGCCGCAGGACCGCTCGCTGAAAACGTTCTGGGAGTGGTTTGACGTGGAGATCCACTCCACGCTGCTGGACACGGTTGACGCCGACATCATGAACAGCCCGGTCGACCCGGTTTAAGTAGCTGCCGCCGTGCACGCTGTTCATGTGCCGCCGTTTGCGGCGACGCTGGGCTTTAGCCGTCTGGCCTGCGCCGGCTTGCTGCTGATGTGGCTGTGCCTGTTGTTGGCTTGTACCCAGCTGGACCGTCAGTCGGTGTGGGTGGTGCTGATCAGCGGCGTGCTGGCCACGCTTGCCTGCTTGCATCGTAGCGGTATGTGGCCCGGTCGGCCTGGGCGCTTGTCGGTAGATGGCCGCGGCGCCTGCCAGATTAATCTGCAGCGTGTGGCGGTGCAGCCTGGCAGCGTCGCTTTGCCATGGCTGGTGTGGCTCAGTGGCCGTACCGGTCAGGGCCGTCGTGTCGGGCTGCTGGTGTGGCGCGATGCCGTGCCGGCCGATACCCATCGTGCCCTGCGGGTATATGTGAAGTGGTGCCGCAGCCATGCGGCAGCGCAGTCAGAAGAAGAAAATCTATGAGTCAAGCCATCCCTCCTACCGCCGCCAGCAGCCTGCAGGACTGGCTGCACTATCAGGAAAACCTGCACATCAGCACCATTGATATGGGGCTGGCCCGCGTATCAGCCGTGCGCGACGCCATGGCGTTGCGGCCAACCTTCCCGGTCATCATTGTGGGTGGCACCAACGGCAAGGGCTCGGTGTGCGCCATGCTGTCCACCATGTTGCACCGCGCCGGCTTCAAGGTGGGTACCTATACCTCGCCGCACATCCTGCGTTACAACGAACGTATTGCCATCGACACCCAGCCGGTGAGCGACCAGCGTATCGTGGACAGCTTTGCTGCCATTCAGGCAGCACGCGGGGATATTTCGCTTAGCTATTTCGAGTTCGGCACGCTGGCTGCCGTGCATGCCTTTGTGGAAGAGGGCGTCGATGTGGCGGTGCTGGAAGTAGGGCTGGGCGGGCGACTGGATGCCGTTAATATTTTCGAGCCGGCGGTATCGGTGGTAGTGAGCGTCGATCTGGATCACCAGGCCTACCTGGGCGATACCCGCGAACAGGTGGGTTTCGAAAAAGCCGGCATTTTCCGCGCGGGTGTACCGGCCGTGTGTGCCGACCCGAACCCGCCGCACACCTTGCTGGACGTGGCGGCGCAACTGGGGGCGCCGCTGCACCTGGTTGGCCGCGACTTTGGCGTGACGCGCATGGATAACCAGTGGTCGTTCCATATGGGTGAGTCGCACAAGCACGCGCTGCCGATTCCGGCGCTGCGTGGCGAGTACCAGCTGGTGAATGCCGCCACCGCGCTGGCAGTGCTGGAGCTGCTGAAGCCGCAGCTGCCGGTGAGTCTGGGAGCGGTCAAGCGCGGCCTGCTGGAGGTGGAATGGCCAGGGCGTTTCCAGGTGCTGCCCGGTCGCCCGGTGACGGTGCTGGATGTGGGGCATAACCCGCACGCCGCCCGTGCACTGGCCGACAGTCTGAAGCGTATGGCGTTTGCCAGTCAGCGCATTGCCGTATTTTCGATGCTGTCCGACAAGGATATGGCCGCGGTGGTATCGCTGCTGAAGGACGAGTTCGATATCTGGCTGGTGGGCGGGCTAGACATGCCACGTGGCCGTACGGCCGATGCGATTGCCACCGAGCTGGAAACCATGGGCATTCGCGGGGTGCATCGTTACGAAACGGTACCTTTGGCCTGGGATGCCGCCTTATCGATGGCCGGCGAGAATGATAGAATTGTTGTATTTGGCTCGTTCCACACCGTTGCCGAGGTGATGGAACAGCGACTCCACCGCGCATAAGGAACCCTGATGGCCCTGTCCACTCACGACGAACTGCTGTTGCTGCGCAAGCGTGCGCGCCGCCGCCTGGTGGGCGCCATCGTGATGGTGAGCTTGTCGACTGCCGTGCTGTGGAATGTGGTGGATGCCCTGCCGGAGCAGGCGATGAAGCCGGAGGCGGTGGATATCACCGGATTGCAGATGGCATCGCAGCCGGCTGCCGCGCCGGTGGTGGCGTCTGCACCCGTGGCAGCGTCGCAGCCGGTGACCGACCTGCTGGCTACCTTGCCGCCGGAAGAGCCGGAGCTGGCGTCGATGCCGGCGGCACCCCAGGCCCCAGCAGCCGTCGTGAGTGTGCCCCCGGCAGCGGTGGCACCCGCTGCCCCTGCGGTTGCTGCGGTGGCGACACCCAAGCCGGACATCAAGCCGGAACCCAAACCTGAGCCGAAGCCGGAACCCAAGCCCACGCCAAAGCCGGAGCCGAAACCGCCAGTGAAACCGGAGGCCAAGGAGCCCAAGCCGCGCGAAGAGAAAAAGCCAGTCGACCCGATGGCTATTCTGGAGGGCCGTGAAGCGCATGCCGAGCCGGCCAAGCCCGACAGCAAACCGGCAGAGGGGGGCAAGAAATTCAGCATCCAGCTGGCAGCATTGTCCGACCCGCAAAAAGTGGACGCCTTGCGCGACAGGTTGGCCGCAGCTGGCGTGACGGCGCGCTTCAGCAAGGTGCAAACCAGTAAAGGCGAGGTAACGCGAGTGCGCGTAGGGCCGTTCAAATCGCGTGAAGAGGCCGATGCCGCCATGTGGCGCTTGAGCAAGGCCGGTGTGACCGGGATCGTGGTGGGGGCGGAATGACCTGGCTGGATTACCTGATCCTGGCCCTGATCGCCGGCTCCATCGCCTTGTCGCTGTTCCGCGGCCTGGTGGCCGAAGTGCTATCGCTGTTTTCCTGGCTGATTGCGTTCTGGGCGGCGCGCAGCCTGTCGCCATTGCTTTCAGAGTTCATACCGCTGCCCGGCGACGGCCTGCGCCTCGTGGTGGCTTTCTTGCTGCTGCTGGTGGGTGTCTGGTTGCTGTCTGGTGTGTTGCGTGCGTCGTTGACCGTGATGCTGGACGCCATCGGCCTGGGCGGCATCAACCGCTTTTTTGGTGCCATATTCGGTTTGGTGCGCGGCATGTTGCTGGTGACGGTGGTGATGATTGTCGGCGGCCTGAGCAATCTGCCGCAATCCGCCGCCTGGCAGAATGCCCTGCTGGTGGCGCCGTTCCAGGCGGTGGCGGTAGCGTCCAAGCCGTGGTTGCCGGATGCGCTGGCGCAGAAAATGGATTTTTCATAGCTTTGCAATAGAGGGGTGATGATGCGTCGGCATCCTCACCCCTTGTTTTTACTCGTGTAGTCTGGGGATTAACTATGTGTGGAATTCTTGGGGTGGTAGGTCAGACACCCGTAAACCAGCTGTTGTATGACGGTCTGCAACTGTTGCAGCACCGCGGTCAGGACGCAGCCGGGATTGTTACGGCAAACGGCAAGACCTTTCACATGCACAAAGGCAGCGGTCTGGTGCGCGACGTGTTCCGTACCCGCAATATGCGTTCGCTGCAAGGCAACGCCGGCATCGGCCATGTGCGCTACCCCACCGCCGGCTCGGCGTCCAACCTGGCCGAGGCGCAGCCGTTTTACGTGAATTCGCCGTTCGGCATCGTGCTGGCGCACAACGGCAACCTCACCAACACCGACGAACTGAAGTCGGACATGTTCCGCAATGACCTGCGCCACATCAACACCAATTCCGATTCGGAAGTGCTGCTCAACGTGTTCGCCCACGAGATTGCCGCGCGCGTCGAAAACGCCACGCTGACGCCGGAAGCGGTATTCGGTGCGGTGGAGGCGGTGCACCGTCGCGTGAAGGGCGCTTACGCCGTAGTGGCGATGATCGCCGGTTATGGCCTGGTGGCTTTCCGCGACCCGCATGGTATCCGTCCGCTGGTGATGGGTAGCAACGTGGTAGAGGGTCGCACCGAATACATGTTTGCGTCCGAATCGGTGGCGCTGGATTGCTCCGGCTTTGCCGTGCTGCGCGACGTACTGCCGGGCGAATGTGTCTACGTCAGCTTCGATGGCGACATGCACGCCCGCGTGTGTGCCGAACATACCCAGCTGGCGCCGTGCCTGTTCGAGTACGTGTACTTCGCCCGTCCGGATTCCGTTATCGACGGCGTGTCGGTTTACCAGTCGCGCCTGAACATGGGCGAAATGCTGGCCGAGAAAATCCGCCGCGAGTTTCCGGGCATCGAAATCGACGTGGTGATCCCGATTCCGGATTCCAGCCGCCAGAGCGCGCTGCAGCTGGCCAACGCCCTGGGTCTGCCGTACCGCGAAGGCTTCATCAAGAACCGCTACATTGGCCGTACCTTCATCATGCCGGGTCAGGCGGTACGCAAGAAGTCGGTGCGCCAGAAGCTGAACCCGGTGCCGCTGGAGTTTGCCGGCCGTAACGTGTTGCTGGTGGATGACTCCATCGTGCGTGGTACCACGTCCAAGGAAATCGTGCAGATGGCGCGCGATTCCGGCGCCAAACAGGTGTTCTTTGCTTCCGCTGCACCAGCGGTACGCTTCCCCAACGTCTACGGCATCGACATGCCGACCCGTGCCGAGCTGCTGGCCACCGGTCGTGACAATGCGCAGATTGCCGCCGAGATCGGCGCCGACGCCGTCATTTACCAGGACCTGTCGGCGCTGGAGCAAGCGGTGCACAGTATCAATCGCGAGCTGAACGTGTTCGAGGCGTCGTGCTTCAGCGGCTGCTACATCACCGGTGACATCAACGAGGCTTACCTCGATGCCATCGAGGCCGCGCGTGGCAAGGGCAAGGCGGCAAGCAAGGACGTCAAGGATGGTGAGGATGCTGGTAGCCAGATGGTGGACCTGAACCTGAACGTGGCCGAACAAAACCTGATGTAATGTATTTATAACGACAAGGGTTGGCCGTTGCGGCCAACCCTTGTTATTGTGTGGCTTTGTATTCCATTGCCCGTGTCGAGAATAAATAATGTCCAGTGATGACCCTTGTCTGAGCCTGCATCCGGAAACCCTGGCCATCCGAGCCGGTCGTGAAACCAGCGAATACCGCGAGCACAGCCAGAGCCTGCATCTGACTTCCAGCTTTACCTTCGATAGTGCCGCCCAGGCTGCCGCCATGTTCCTTGGCGAAATCGATGGTTATACCTATTCCCGTTTTACCAATCCTACTGTTTCTGCCTTCCAGCAGCGCCTGGCCGCCATGGAAGGTGCCGAGCGTGCCGTGGCCACGTCTACCGGCATGGCTGCCATCCAGGCCACCATGCTGACGCTGCTGAAAGCCGGCGACCATATCGTGTCGTCGCGCAGCCTGTTTGGCTCCACCATCAACCTGTTCAATGGTGTATTGGGCAAGTTTGGCGTGGAAACCAGCTATGTGGATGCGGCCAACCTGGACGCGTGGCGTGCGGCAGTCAAACCGAATACCAAGGTGTTTTTCCTGGAAACGCCGTCCAACCCGCTGACCGATCTGGCCGATATTGCTGCCGTGGCGGCCATTGCCCACGAGGCGGGCGCGTTGCTGGTGGTGGACAACTGCTTCTGCTCGCCGGCGTTGCAGCAACCGATCAAGCTGGGTGCCGACTTGGTGGTGCATTCGGCCACCAAGTACCTGGACGGCCACGGCCGCGTGATGGGTGGTGCCGTGGTGGGCAGCGACAAGCTGGTGGAGCAGGTCTACCTGCACGTCCGTACTGCGGGCCCGTCGCTGGCACCGTTCAATGCCTGGGTATTGCTGTCGGGTCTGGAAACGCTGTATCTGCGCATGGAAAAGCACTCGGCCAATGCCCTGGAGCTGGCCAAGTGGCTGCAACAGCAGCCTGCGGTGGAAAAAGTGTTCTATCCCGGCTTGCCGGATCATCCGCACTACGCGCTGGCGCAGCGCCAGCAAAAGAGCGGTGGCCCGGTGCTGTCGTTCCAGGTCAAGGGCGGGCGCGAGGCTGCCTGGAAGGTGGTAGATGCTATCCAGCTGATATCGCGCACTGCCAACCTGGGTGATGTCAAGACCACGCTGACGCACCCGGCTTCTACCACTCATGCGCGCATTACGCCGGAGGCGCGGGCGCAAGCGGGCATTACCGAGGGTTTGCTGCGTGTGGCGGTAGGTCTGGAACATATTGATGACCTAAAGGCCGACTTGCTGCGCGGCCTGTAAAAGAAACAATTGTTTCAATCGTACGGCAGTCTACAATTAGGACTGCCGTTTTTAATGGGAAAAACTTAAAGGTGTGAACATGGCGTTCTTGACATGCGTCAAATTTAAACGTAAGTTTCAAACGCTTGTTCTAAAGTCATGATGAGCAAGGCGACGCAATTACTTACCCCGATCAAGGTGCAAGAAAACATGGAAGTGAACAAGCCCGATACCGCTACGAGGATTCTGGACGTCGCAGAACGTCTGTTCGTCGAGCACGGCTTCGAGGCTACCTCGCTTCGCATGATCACCCAGCAGGCCGAAGTAAACCTGGCTGCGGTGAATTACCACTTTGGCTCCAAGGATGCGCTGTTCGAATCCGTATTCATGCGCCGTATCGGCCCCTTTGTGGCGGCCTGTCTGGCGGAGCTGGATGCACTCGAACAAACCGGACAAACGCTGACGGCAGAGCAGCTGGTGACGAGTTTCATTCGTCCCTGTCTGGCCCTGTCAAAAGACCCTGCGAGGGGCGGGGCGCTGTTTGTGCGGTTAATGTCACGCACGCTGGTGGAAAACCACCGTCTGCTGCGTGAAGCGCTGAATCAGCAGTACAGCGTGTTTGTTGTGCGCTATACTAGTGCATTCCAGCGCGCCCTACCGCAGTTTGGAGCCGAAGATATTGCATGGCGCATGCATTTTGCTTTCAGCATAATGTTTAACGCCTTTGCCGGTAATGATGTGCTGAAGATTTTTGTCCGTAGCCAGGTAGTTACCGCCCGGGACCCGGACATGGTCGTCAAGCACTTGGTACCTTTTGTCGTGGCAGGGTTGACGGCGCCCATCTGATTGACTTTTCACAGGGTCAACACGAGGGTTAACCATAATGACATCTGCCGTTATTCTCGTCCTGCTGGTGGGCGCGCTAGCTTACTTCCGCGCACCCATCCTCGCTTGGACTATCGCCGTTGCAGGCTGGCTGGCCAGCCTGCAGTTCGTCTGGGGTTGCCAGGTACCTGTTGCCGTATGGGCCGTTTTCGGTGTCATCGCGGCAATACTCAACCTTACCCCGCTGCGCCGTGCCGTGTTCACCGGCCCGGTGTTCACCATCTTCAAGAAAATCACGCCGGCCATGTCGCAGACCGAACAGGAAGCGATCAACGCCGGCACCGTATGGTGGGACCGTGACCTGTTCTCCGGCAAGCCGGACTGGAACCGTCTGCTGTCCTTCCCGGACCCGAAGCTGACTGCCGAAGAGCAGGCCTTCCTGGATGGCCCGACCGAAGCGCTGTGCAAGATGATCGACGACTGGAAGATCACGCACGAGCTGAAGGATCTGCCGCCGGAAGTGTGGCAGTTCATCAAAGACCAGGGCTTCCTGGGCATGATCGTCAAGAAAAAGTATGGCGGTCTGGAATTCTCCAACTACGCGCATGCCAAGGTGGTGACCAAGATCGCTACCCGTGGCGGTACGGCGGCTGTATCGGTGATGGTGCCGAACTCGCTCGGCCCGGGCGAACTGCTGCAGCACTACGGTACCGAAGCGCAGAAAGACTACTACCTGCCGCGTCTGGCCAAGGGTGTGGACGTACCGTGCTTTGCGCTGACCAGCCCGTACGCGGGCTCTGACGCAGGCGCTATTCCGGATTTCGGCGTGGTCTGCCGTGGCAGCTACACCGACCCGCGCAGCGGCCAGCATCACGAAAACGTGCTGGGTATCCGCGTGAGCTGGGAAAAGCGCTGGATTACGCTGGCGCCGGTAGCCACCGTGCTGGGCCTGGCGTTCAAGATGTACGACCCGGATCACCTGCTGGGTGACAAGGAAGATATCGGTATTACCTGCGCGCTGGTGCCGACCGAGCACGAAGGTGTGTGCATTGGTCGCCGTCACTTCCCGGGTGGTGCTGCGTTTATGAACGGCCCGACCTGGGGCAAGGACGTGTTCATTCCGCTGGAGTGGATTATCGGTGGCCGCGAGTACGCCGGTCAGGGTTGGCGCATGCTGGTAGAGTGCCTGTCGGTTGGCCGCTGCATCTCGCTGCCGGCCATGTCGGTTGCTTCCGGCAAGGTGGCGTCCTACACCACCGGCGCTTACGCTCGCATCCGTGACCAGTTTGGTCTGTCCATTGGCAAGTTCGAAGGGGTGGACGAAGCAATGGCGCGTATCGGTGGTTTCACTTACCAGATGGAAGCTGCGCAGGATCTGGCGCTGACCGCGCTGGATATCGGCGAGAAACCGTCGGTACTGTCTGCCGTACTGAAGTACCACAACACCGAACGCATGCGTAAGGCGCTGAATGATGCGATGGACGTGCATGGCGGCAAGGCCGTGGTACTGGGTCCGCGCAACTACCTGGCACGTGCTTACCAGGCCATTCCGATCGCGATTACCGTAGAGGGTGCCAACATCCTGACCCGCTCGATGATCATCTACGGTCAGGGTGCGATCCGCTGCCATCCGTTCGTGCTGCGCGAAATGAAGGCGGCCATGGCCAATGACGGTGCCGAGTTTGATAAAGCCATCACCGGCCATATCAACTTCGTGATCAGTAACGTGTTCCGCTCGCTGTGGATGGGCCTGACCGGTGCCAAGTTTGTTGGTAGCCCGAAGGGCGGCGAGGTGGCAGCCTACTACAAACAGCTGACCCGCTTCTCCAGTGCATTCGCGCTGCTGTCGGACATGGCCATGTTCAGCCTGGGCGGCTCGCTGAAGTTCCGCGAAAAGCTGTCTGCCCGCCTGGGTGACATGCTGTCCAATCTGTACATCGCCACGGCTTGCCTGAAGCGTTTCGAGCGTGATGGCGCGCCGAAAGAAGACCTGGCGGTGCTGAAGTGGGCGCTGGATACCGCGCTGTACGACCTGCAGCAGGCAATGGACGGCTTCCTGGCCAACCTGCCTAGCCGTATGTTGGCCGCAGTGCTGCGCAAGGTGATCTTCCCGTGGGGTCTGACCCTGAAACCGGCCAGCGATCGCACTGGTACCCAAGTGGCACGCAGTCTGATGGAGCTGGGCCCGACCCGCAGCCGTCTGACCAAAGGCATGTTTGTACCGGCTGACGAGACCGACCCGGTAGGCGTGCTGGAGCCAGCGCTGAAGGCGATGCTGGAAACCGAACCGGTTGAGCAGAAGCTGCGCAAGCTGGCACGCGATGGCAAGTTCAAGACCATCACCGCCCGTGAGCGTCTGGCGGAGGCCCTGCAGAACGGCGTAATCAGCCAGCAGGAATTCGATGCAGTAACGCGCGCTCGCAAATTGAAGCGTGATGTGATCATGGTGGACGACTTCGACATGAAGATGGAGCACCACGATGACAAACTGCTGCAGCGCCTGATTTTCTGATGCACTAAGCTTGGAGTAGGTGGGTTCGCCCACCTCTCTGCTGATGTTGCTCTGTAAGCAGAGCAACATCGGGAGGGAAGCATGGAAGACACACTCAACAATAATGCACGTCAGCCCGTTCTGCGCCTGCGCGCCGAACCACGTGCGACCAATGCTCACGGCCGCGTGCAGGCCGGTTGGTTACTGCACCAGATCGACTTGGCTGGTGCTACGTTTGCCGAGCGCAAAGCCAAGGGGCAGGTCACTACGGTGGCAGTGAATGCATTTCAGTTTGCTCATCCCATCCTCGTTGGTGATGTCGTATCCATTTATGCTGACTGTTTGCGCCTTGGGCAGAAATCGGTCACGGTGAAAATCACGGTCGAAGCCGAGCGCATGTGCGGAGAGTTACTGGCTATCACCGAGTTGATTTCCACCTATGTGGCAATCGACGCAGAAGGGCGCTCGCGCTTGATCTGAGCGCTGTGGGTTTCATGACAAGTGTCAAACGGCTGTTTGGAACGAATGCTCGAAAAAGCTGGAAAACCTTGTCTACTCTGGTAGTATCAATGTTAGGCCGACGCTACAGTACGGTCACAACAGCATGACAAACAATGCACAGAGGGAATGACACATGAAACTGAAACACCTCAGCCTGTCCGTGATGATGATGGGTGCCTCCGCTGCCGTCATGGCATCCGGCTATCACTTCGGTACCCAGTCGGTGAGTGCACAGTCCACCGCCAACGCCAGTGCGGCCGAAGCTGCTGATGCTTCTACCATCTTCTACAACGCTGCCGGTATGACCAAGCTGGAAGGTACCAACTTCTCCGGTGCCTTGAACTTGGTAATGCCCAGTGTCAAATACAGTAATGCCAGCGCCACCTATCCGACTGCAGCGCTGACTGCTACTAACTCCACTGTTCAGGGCGTAAAAAGCGGTACCATCACCGATGACCTGATCGCCGTTCCCCACCTGTACGCCACCCACAAGCTGAATGACCAGATTACGGTCGGCTTGGGTATTTACGTGCCGTTTGCCTCCTCTACCGAGTACGAGCGTAATTCGGTATTGCGTTACAACCTGAACGCCACTTCGCTGAAAACCATCGATATCAACCCGACTATCGCCTTCAAACTGAACGAGCAGCACTCGGTGGCGGTGGGGGTGATCGCTCAGCATGCCGAGGCCAGCCTGCGCCAGTATGCCAACTTCGGTTATGCCCTGGCGGGTGGTAATGCTGCGCTGCCGGGTTCGGTAGCCGGTAACGGCGCTGCTGACGGTTTTGCCGATGTGGATGGTGAAGACTGGGGCTTTGGTTATAACCTGGCCTGGATGTGGGACATTAACGAAGCAGCGCGCATTGGTGTGAATTATCGTTCCCAAGTTGAGCACACGCTGAAAGGTACTGCCAAGTGGGCGAAACCGGCAGCTGGTTACACTGCCCTTAATGCAGCAGGTTTCAAAGATAGTGAAGATGCGTCGGTTGCAATTGATACTCCCGAGTCGCTCTCTGTGCATGGCATGTACAAACTGAATCCGAAAGTGAACTTGTTCGGTGACATCACTTGGACTAAGCACTCGCGCTTTGATCGCGCTCGCCTGATTTATGGCAATGCCAAAACAGGCCAAGGTGACACCACTTATCTGTTCCCGGCTTGGGAAGATACCTACAAGGTGTCGCTGGGTGGTTCCTACCAGTACTCTGACGATCTGCAATTGCGTGCCGGTGTGGCGTATGACAAGTCCCCGGTGCCAAATGATAACTACCGTCTGGCCACCATGCCTGACAACGATCGCACCTGGTTGTCGTTTGGTGGCAAGTACAATCTGAGCAAAGTTGCCTCCGTCGACTTTGCCTACTCTTACATTTTCATCAAGGATGCTAAGGCGAACGTGAACGGTACTTGCTCGTTCCAAGGTGTAAGTCAGTGCGTATCCAGTCAGACCAGAGGTACTGCTGATTACAAATCGTCTGCCCAGATCGTTGGTGTGCAGTACAACCATCGTTTCTAATGCTTGATTCTGCGGCCAACCTGCGGGTTGGCCGCAATAGACACGGCGGTTGCCGTGTTTTTTTGGAAAGATGCTGAATTTTGGTTCAGATACTCTAAAAACAGATCTTTCTTCAGACTGCTTACCCGGAATCTATAATCCGTGAAGCGTTTAACCATGTTTGTTCGTTAAGACAACCGAGGAAACCATGTCTCAGACCAAATTCATCGTACGCAAGGTAGCCGTTCTGGGCGCCGGCGTGATGGGGGCGCAGATCGCCGCTCATCTGGTTAATGCCAAGGTGCCAACCGTTCTGTTCGACCTTCCGGCCAAGGAAGGCAACAAGAGCGCCATCGCACTGAAAGCCATCGAAGGCCTGAAAAAGCTGAAACCGTCCCCGCTGTCCAATAAGGATGCCGTCAACTTCATTCAGCCTGCCAACTACGAAGATCACCTGCACCTGCTGAAGGATTGCGACCTGGTTATCGAGGCGATTGCCGAGCGCATGGACTGGAAAGCCGACCTGTACGCCAAAGTCGGTCCGCATCTGGGCGAGAACACCATTTTTGCGACCAACACATCCGGTTTGTCGATCAATCAGCTGGCCGAGTCGCTGCCGGCCGAATTGAAACCGCGTTTCTGCGGCGTGCACTTCTTCAACCCGCCGCGCTACATGCATCTGGTCGAGATCATTCCGTGCGTGGGCTCGGATGCCGCTATCCTGGATAACCTGGAGCGCTTCCTGGTGTCCACGCTGGGCAAGGGTGTGATCCGTGCCAAAGACACGCCGAACTTCGTTGCCAACCGCATCGGCGTGTTCTCGATGCTGGCGACTATCGCCAATGCCGAGAAGTACGGCATCCGTTTCGATATCGTCGACGACCTGACCGGCCCGCGCCTGGGTCGTCCGAAGTCTGCCACGTTCCGCACTGCCGATGTGGTAGGCCTGGATACCTTCTCCCACGTGGTGAAAACCATGCAGGACACGCTGCCGAACGACCCGTGGCACGCGCTGTTCCAGTCGCCGCAGTGGCTGCAGAAGCTGATCGCTGATGGTGCTTTGGGTGCCAAGGCCAAGCGTGGCATCTACAAAAAAGAAGGCAAACTGATGTTTGTCATCGACCCGGCCACTGGCGAATACGTCGGCTCCGGTCAGAAGGGCGACGATAGCGTCAAGGAAATCCTGAAGATCGCCAACCCGGCAGAAAAATTCAAGAAACTGCGCGAGAGCGAGCACCCGCAGGCACAGTTCCTGTGGGCCTGCTTCCGCGACGTTTTCCACTACATTGCCTTCCACCTCGGCGATATCGCCAACTGCGCTCGTGACGTTGACTTCGCCATCCGTTGGGGCTTCGGCTGGTCGGTGGGTCCGTTTGAAACCTGGCAGTCTGCTGGCTGGAAGCAAGTAGCCGAGTGGGTCGATGCCGACATCAAGGCGGGCAAATCGCTGGCTGCGGCCAACCTGCCGGCCTGGGCGCTGGAAGCCGACCGCGCCGGTGTTCACTTTGTCGATGGCTCCTTCGACGCCGCTGCAGGCAAGTTGGTGGGCCGTTCCACGCTGGATGTGTACGCGCGTCAACTGGCACCGGCCAAGGTGCTGGGTGAGGCCGCAGGCCTGCTGGGCGAAACCGTTTACGAAAACGACGGCGTGCGTGCCTTCACTACCGGTGACGACGTACTGGTGGTGTCGTTCAAGTCCAAAGCACATGCCATTGGCCCGGATGTGATCGACGGAGTACACGCGGCGCTGGATATCGCCGAAGCCCGTTTCAAAGGCCTGGTGATCTGGCAAACCGAAGAGCCGTTCTCGGTAGGGGCTGACCTGCAGTCCATGCTGCCAGCGTTCATGATGGGTGACTGGGATGCTATCGACACTATGGTGCGTCGCTTCCAGGAAACCTCGATGCGCTTGCGTTACAGCCAGATTCCGACCGTTGCTGCAACGCAAGGTTACGTGTTTGGTGGCGGCTGCGAGTTTGCCATGCATTGCGACAAGGTGGTTGCTGCGCTGGAATCGTATGTCGGCTTGGTAGAGGTAGGCGTTGGCCTGCTGCCGGGTGGTGGCGGTTGCAAAGAGTTTGCGCTGCGTGCTGCCCGTGAAGCCAAAGGCGACGTGCTGGCTGCACTGAAAGACTACTTCATGGCCATTGCCACCGCCAAAGTGGCGACCAGCGCGCATGAAGCCCAGGAAATCGGCTTCTTCCGTGCTACCGACAACGTGGTGTTCAACGCTTACGAGCTGCTGCACGTTGCCAAGCAACAGGCGCTGTCGATGTACGAAGCGGGCTACCGTCCGCCGATGGCAGGTGGCAAGTTCCCGGTGGCGGGTCGTTCCGGCGCTGCTTCCATCAAAGGTCAGCTGGTCAACATGCTGGAAGGTCACTTCATCAGCCAGCACGACTTCACCATCGCCGGCCTGATCGCCGACGTGATGACCGGTGGCGATGTGGAGCAAGGCACGCTGGTGAACGAGCAATGGATTCTCGATCTGGAACGCAAGGCCTTCATGACCCTGCTGAAATCCAGTAAAACCCAGGATCGCATTGCCAACATGCTCACCACCGGCAAGCCGCTGCGTAACTAAATCTAGCCAGAATACAGACTGGCCGGCGGCTGAGGGGCCAAGCCGGCCAGTTCGAAGGAGATTGAAAAAATGGTCAAACAAGTACAGGAAGCTTACATCGTCGCCGCCACCCGTACCCCGGTGGGCAAGGCACCGCGTGGCATGATGCGCCACGTGCGCCCCGACGACATGCTGGCTCATGTGATCAGCGGTGCGCTGGCGCAGGTGCCGACGCTCGACCCGAACCTGATTTCCGATTGCGTGGTGGGTTGTGCCTTCCCGGAAGCCGAGCAGGGTCTGAACATGGCACGTATCGGCGTGCTGCTGGCAGGTCTGCCCAATACCGTTGGCGGTATCACCATCAACCGTTACTGCTCGTCCGGCATTAACGCCGTGCAGATTGCGGCCGACCGTATCCGTATGGGCGAGGCCGATGTGGTGATCGCGGCAGGTTCCGAATCGATGTCCATGGTGCCTATGATGGGCAACAAGGTATCGCTGAACCCCGAAGTGTTTGCCAAAGACGAGAACTACGCCATTGCTTACGGCATGGGCCTGACCGCCGAAAAAGTGGCGCAGCAGTGGCGCATTTCCCGCGAAGATCAGGACGCATTCGCGGTGGAATCGCACCGTCGTGCGCTGGCGGCCATCGATGGCGGCAAGTTCAAGAACGAAATCACCCCGCTGGAAGTGACCTACCGTACGCCGAACCTGGAAACCGGCGAAGTGATCAGCAAGACCCACGTGCTGGATACCGACGAAGGCCCGCGCCGCGAAACCACGCTGGAAGGCCTGGCCAAACTGAAAACCGTATTCGATGCCAAGGGTAGCGTGACTGCCGGTAACTCGTCGCAGATGTCCGATGGCGCGGGTGCAGTGATCTTGGTATCCGAGCGTGTGCTGAAAGAGCTGAACCTGACCCCGCTGGCGCGTTACGTTACTTTCTCGGTGAAAGGTGTACCGCCGGAAATCATGGGTATCGGCCCGAAAGAAGCCATTCCGGCTGCGCTGAAGCAGGCCGGTCTGTCGCAGGATGACCTGAAATGGATCGAGCTGAACGAGGCGTTTGCCGCCCAGGCACTGGCCGTAGCGCGTGATCTGGAGCTGGATATGTCCCGCGTTAACCCGCACGGTGGCGCCATTGCGCTGGGTCACCCGCTGGGCGCGACGGGTGCCATCCGTACTGCCACGCTGATTCATGGCATGCGCGATGCCGGTATTCAGGGCCACGGCATGGTGACCATGTGTATCGGTACCGGTATGGGTGCTGCCGGCATTATCGAGGTGCTGTAAAGCATTGCGACCAACCGCTTGGTTGGCCGCACTATCCTGAAAAAGGCCGACGCCATGTCGGCCTTTTTTATTGCCGCTAAACCTCACTGTGATAGGCAGGGTCTGGAGCGTAGTGCAGTCAAGCACAAGACAATGGTGGTGAACCTCTCGCTGCGGCTTGCCGTTGGCGGGGTGTGTTGTCATCTATTGCGTTGGTTGCTGTTTGCATGTCCGCCTTTTGGCAAGAGGCCCGTTCTAAAAGTAAAAGCCGGCCTCGGGTGGCCGGCTTTCTGGCGTGAGCTGTAGAGTTGTTTACAGGCGTTCCAGTGTTTCAAATTCTACCTGCTGGCAGTCTTCGAATACTGCGCTGCTTTGCAGTACGCGGATCTGGTACGACTTGCCGTTGGCCGCAAAGGTCAGCTCTTTACCGTTGTCTGCTAGCCGCTTGGGTATCAGAAAAACACGCTGCCCCTTTTTTGCATTGGTTTGGGTAATGTACAGCCCGCTGCTGCTGCCACTGTCGATGCCTGTTTCGCTCAGTGTCACAGGGAGCGGCAGGCTGCCCAGGACCTCTACGCCAACACGGGTACCACCCTCTACTAGCCGTTGTACGCGGCGAATGACGCATAGTTGTCCCGGGTAGTCGCGCGACGACACCCAGATGGTGCGGCCTATCATCAGGCTTTCGACAGCGCGGCCAAGGTAGGTCAGGCCAAAGCCGGCCTCGCTGGCATCGTTTACCCGCCACTCGTCGTTGGCTTCATCTAGCTGCAAGGTGTTGCGGTTGACTTTTAGATGGTGCGCAATTTTCTCGAAGCCGATTTCCACGCGTGCGTGGCCAGAATAGCTCAGACGCTCGTGTTGCCGCATCGATTTGCCACCGTCCTGCGACCAGCGGGCCGCCAGCTTTTGTAGCAGATTGCGCCAAGTGGGCGTATCCATCGCTGGCAACGCCTGGCGGAAGCCCTCGGGAATGCCTTGGTCAAAATCCAGAATCAGGTCGGCCAGGCGATTGACCACGAAGTCGCCAGACCAATAGCGACAGCCTTTGCCCAGCGTACCTCGCCGCAGCAGCTGGGGTGGCGCTGGCAGATCAAGATTAATAACGTACTGGAATTCACTGCTGGAGGCCGACGTCTGTAAGCGGATGCCTTCCGACAGCCTTGCCAGCAGCAGATGAATGGCCTCGATCTCGATAGTCAGCAGATTGTCGGTTTGCGCCAAATGCAGCATGGCTGCCTGGATCAGCAACTGTTCGGCAGTGGTGGACTCTGCTTGCTCTTCATACATGGTGATGGCTTTATTGTGAAAGCCATATTGTTCGGCAAAGGTATACAGCCGATAGGCTTGCTGCCAGGTATTGCCATCTGCCGAGATGTAGCGCAACGCGCTCCATTTGATCAAGCTGAGCTGATGGTGCAGGGCACGGATGGCGACCCGCTCGATCAGCGGGTCTGGCTGCGAAGATTTGCTGCTTTGAAACTGACGCAGGCACAGCTGGTAACCGTTGGATAGCTCTGTCCAGTAGGCGAGGATGCTGGGAAGAAAGGACTTGGAGCGCGAGGCGCCGATCAGGAATTCCTTGCACAGCTTTTTGTGCATGTCGACGGCGCGGGTATCCACGTACAACAAGGTATGGATGCGATCCTTTAGGGTGACATTGGCATCCTTGTTGATTTTGGCTACCGCCTTGATGATTTCAACCAGCGCAGTGTAGTACTCGGCATTCGGCAGGTTTTTCACCAGCATGGTTGCCGACTCGGTCGACTCGCTGGAGTTCTTTTTCCTGCCAGAAATGGCACTGATGATGGCTTTGATATCGATCATTGGGTAGGGGTGTCTTGTTCGGTTTGCCTAAGCATCGTCGTGAAGTTCTTGAAATATAGCGTAAACCATAAATCGATAGGTAATCCATAGCTTACTTTGACAGTATTCTATACCTACGTCTTACCTTGTGGTCGCAGACTACATTCTACTCCCTTCAGCCCACGACTGATACTGCATTAATCATTTGTTTAATATGCAAATAAGATTATATTTTCTTGATATAAAGTGCATAGTCATGATCGGCGGGTAACCTTTGCCATTGTCCTTGTGTGGAGAAATACAGACATTCGTTTGATTTTGATTTATTGAAATTTTGGTGTTTTGTGCTGCTATGTTCGGGGCCAGTGTAAATTGAGCCTTCACTCTAATTTTGGGGTGATCAAGGCTGGCAAAGACCAGTGCCAACACGACGAGGAGTACGAATGAACAAGCTCAAGACTGTAAAGCATGCGCTGGCAGCTGCTGCATTCATGGTATGCAGCCTGCAAAACGTTTATGCCATGGGAACCCAGCCCCCGGCTGATAGTGAGGCTACCTACACGAAGACCAAATACCCCATCGTGCTGGTACACGGTGTTCTGGGGTTCGATAGCTTGCTGGGTATGGATTACTTCTATGGCATCCCGGCTGAGCTGCAGCGCAGTGGCGCACAGGTATACGTCGCACAGGTGTCGCCTGCCGACAGTTATGAAAAGCGCGGCGAGCAATTGCTGGAGCAAGTGCAGCGTATCGTCGCGATGACTGGTGCGCAGAAGGTAAACTTGATTGGCCATAGTATGGGTTCACCCACGTCGCGCTATGTGGCTTCGGTACGCCCTGACCTGGTGGCTTCTGTTACCAGTGTGGGTGGTGTCAACAAAGGGTCGAAAGTAGCTGATGCGCTACGTGGCGTACTACCCGCAGGCTCGGTTGCCGAATCGGTAGCCGTGGCGGCGGGCGGTGCATTTGCCAGCCTGATCCGTTTGTTCTCTACCGGCAGCAGCCTGTCACAAGACGAGTTGGCCACGCTCAATTCGCTGACCACAGCTGGTACGCTGGCATTCAATAGTCGCCATCCTCAGGCGGTGCCGACTACCGCTTGCGGCGAAGGGGCATACCAGGTTAATGGTATCCATTACTTCTCGTGGTCGGGTGCGCAACCCTATACCAATCCGCTGGACGTGGGCGATCCGCTGCTGGCTGCCACCGGCCTGGTGTTCGGCGCTGAACCGAACGACGGCTTGGTGTCGAGCTGCTCGTCCAATCTGGGGCAGGTGATTCGCAACAATTACCGCTTCAACCATCTGGACGAGACCAATATGTTCTTCGGCCTGGGCAATATCCTGGAAACCAGCCCGGTCACGCTGTTCCGCCAGCATGCCAACCGCTTACGTAATCTGGGAGTGTAAGCATGCGGCTGCAAGGCAAACTATGGCTGCCATTGCTGCTGGCTGCATTGGCTGCAGCCTATTGGTGGCAGTCTCACCCCGCCACGCAGCCCTTGGAAGAGGGGGTGTTTGCCCCCTCGCTACGGCAGACGGCGGTAGATGGTCTGCCGGCTGCAGCGGCAGACGGCAAGATGGACGTGTTGCAGCTCAAGGCGCTGTTTGATTACTACTTGGCCACTCAAGGCGAGCGCACTTTGCCGGAAATTCGTCAGGAAGTGGAAAGACAGTTGGCCGCACGCCTGAGCGGCCAACCATTGCAGGATGCGGTGGACTTCTTCCATCGTTACTTGGCCTATCTTGGCGAGTTGGGCGCGGCAGGTAAGGTACGCCCGGTATCGGCTGACGTGGTATTGCAGATGCGTGAGCGGCTGCAGTTGCTGCGTCAGTTGCGAGCGCGTCATTTCAGCCCACAGGAAGTGCGCCAGCTGTTTGCCCAGACCGATGCGATGGACGAACTGATCCTGCAGCGCATGGATATTCAGCGCCGGCAGAATATCAGCGCCACAGAAAAGCAGCGTTTGCTGGCCGAGTTGGAGCAAAACCTGCCGCCGGAACAGCGTGCCGCACGGCAGCAGGCCACGCAGCATGTGGTGCTGGCCGAGGCCGAGCAGCAATTGCGCCAGCAAGGTGGTACGCCTGAGCAGCTGCAGGCTTTGCGTACCAGCATGGTAGGCGCCGAGGCAGCGCAGCGCTTGGCCGCCGTAGACGCGGAAGCTGCAGCTTGGCAGGGCAAGCTGCAGCAGTGGCAGCAGCAGCGCGAGCAGCTGGGCAAGGACAGCAGTTTGTCCGAGCTGCAGCGCCAGCAAGCGCTGCAGACGCTGGAGCAACAGCTGTTCAGCGAAAACGAGCGCAAGCGGCTTATCGCCTATCAATAAGCCTCGCTGCAGTGCCATCGGTGCCAGTGCCGATATTGAAAAACCCCCACTGCTACGTGCAGCGGGGGTTTTTTTATCATGTTGCCGTACCGGTGGTGCGGTACAGGCAATCTGGGCTCAGGCAAACAGCTGTTGCAGGCCAGCGCCGGGGTCGTCCTGGCGCATGAAAGCTTCGCCCACCAGGAAGGTATGCACCGCATGCTCGCGCATCAGCTGTACGTCGGCCGGTTTGATGATGCCGCTTTCGGTAACGGCGATGCGGTCGTTGCCGATCTCCGGCAGCAGGCGCAGCGTGGTGTCCAGGCTCACTTCGAAGGTACGCAGGTTACGGTTGTTGACGCCCACCAGCGGTGTGCGCAACTGCAGCGCGGCTTGCAGTTCGTACTCGTCGTGTACCTCTACCAGTACCGCCATGCCGTATTCGTGCGCCAGCGCCTCGAAGTCGCGCATTTGGGGCAGATCGAGGCAGGCAGCAATCAGCAGGATGCAGTCGGCGCCGATGGCGCGTGCCTCGTGGATTTGGTACTCGTCCACCATGAAGTCCTTGCGCAGCACCGGCAGCTGGCAGGCGGCGCGGGCGGCTTGCAGGTAGTCTTCGTGACCCTGGAAGTACTGAGCGTCGGTCAGTACCGACAGGCAGGCGGCGCCGGCCTGCTCGTAGCTGGCGGCGATCTGGGCCGGCTGGAAGTCGGCGCGGATCACCCCTTTGCTGGGGCTGGCCTTTTTGGCTTCGGCAATCACGGCGGCGTGGCCGGCAGCGTGCTTGGCGCGGATGGCGGCCACGAAGTCACGCTGGTCGCCGTGGCGGTCTTCGGCTGCGGTGCGCAGGCTGGCCAGGCTGCGTTGCGGGCGGCGGGCGGCCACTTCTTCAACCTTGGTGGCGCAGATCTTTTTCAGGATGTCGGACATGTGCGTGTGGACTTTCTGCTGTGCACCTAGCGGCGCAGATGGGATTCGAAGAATGCTAGCAAACGCTGCGGCAACCACGCCAGTGTGCCGGGAAACGGGCCACTGACAAAACCGACGTGTCCGCCTTCTGCGGGTTGTTCCAGCGTGACGGCCGGGCTGACCTCGTGCGGGCCGGGCAGGGCGTGCGGCGGCAAGAACGGGTCGTTCATCGCGTTCAGCACCAGGGTTGGCCGCATGATGCGCCGCAGCAGCGGCTTGCTGCTGGCGCGGGCCCAGTAGTCGTGCACGTCACGGTAACCGTGCAGCGGCGCCGTGACCAGATTATCGAACTCGCCGAAAGTACGCGCGCGGCGCACGGCGTTGGCGTCGAACAAACGCGGGTGGTAGTGCAGCTGGCGTAGCGATTTCGGCTTCAGGGTGTTCATGAACATGCGGGTGTACAACACGCGGCCCAGCCCCCGGTCCAGCCGGGTACTGGCTGCCGCCAGGTCTAGCGGTGCCGATACCGCCGCTGCTGCCAACGGCAGCGCGCTGTCGGGCTGTTCGCCTAGGTAGCGCAGCAGCATATTGCCGCCTAGCGAGACGCCTGCGGCAAACAGCTGCGTATTTTCTGCGGCCAACCTGTGGCATATCCAGGCAATCTCGGCGGCATCGCCGGCGTGATAGGCGCGGGGCTGGCGGTTTTCTACGCCGCCACAGCCGCGAAAATGCGGCACCGCACCGTGCCAGCCACGGCGTGCCACTTCGTGCATCAGGGCGATGGCGTAGTGGCTGCGGCTGCTGCCTTCCAGGCCATGAAACAGCACCACTAGCGGCTGGCCGGGCTGGCCGTCGATGCGGTCGACGGCAATTTGGCCGCCGTCTGGGGTGTGCCACAGCTCGCGCCGGTACGCCGGTGCTGTTTGCCGGATCAGCAACGCAGGCCAGATGGTTTGCGCGTGGCTGCCGCGCAGCCAGCGCGGCGCTTGGTAGTGGCTCACGCTTGCGGTTTGATGGCCGACTTGGGGCGGAACGCCTTGACCACTTCGTCGCGGGTTTCCACGTAGGGGCCGCCAATCAGGTCGAGGCAGTAGGGCACCGCCGCAAAAATGCCGGGTACGGTGACGACGCCGTCTTCGCGCAGCCCTTCCAGTGTTTCGCGGATGGCTTTCGGCTGGCCGGGCAGGTTCAGGATCAGGCTTTGCTTGCGGATGACGCCAACCTGGCGCGACAGGATGGCGGTGGGCACAAACTTCAGGCTGATCTGGCGCATCTGCTCGCCAAAGCCGGGCATCTCGCGGTCGGCAACGGCCCGCGTGGCTTCCGGTGTCACGTCGCGCGGGGCGGGGCCGGTGCCGCCGGTGGTCAGCACCAGGTGGCAGCCTTGTTCGTCCACCAGTTCGCGCAGCGTGGCTTCAATGCCGGCTTGCTCGTCGGGAATCAGGCGGGTAACCGTTTCAAAAGGGGAGCGGATGGCCAGGCTCAGCCAGTCCACCAGCGCCGGAATCCCCTTGTCTTCGTAGATACCTTGGCTGGCGCGGTCCGAGATGGAAACCAGCCCCACTTTCAATGTCATGCCTCCTCGTCCTCGTCGTGATCGTCTTCCGGGGCGTTTTTCTGGCGGCCTTGTTCCGGAATCAGTTCCTTGATCATCTGGAACAGCTGACGGGTGGCTTTCGGCGGCTTGTTTTCTTCGCGCTCTTTACGGGCGTTGCGCACGGTGGTGCGCAGTTGTTGCACGTCGGCGGACGGGAAGTCGTCGATAAAGATCTGTACGTTCTTGTCGTCTTCCAGCAGGCGTTCGCGCCAGCGTTCTACTAGGTGCAGCCAACGGGTGTGGGCGCTGCTGTCGCCGCGCAGGGCGGCCAATTGCTGTTCGATCGGTTCCGGATCGATGTCACGCATCAGTTTGCCGATGTATTGCAGCTGACGACGCTTGGCGCCGTTAGCGGTAAAGCGCTGATAGTCGAGGACGGCGGCCAGCAGGCCTTCGTCCAGGGCCATCTTTTTCAGCTTGGCGGCCGGCAGCTCGGTCAGGGCGCGACCGATGTTCTGCAGCGCGTCCATATCGCGCTTGAGCTGGGATTTGCTGGGTGGCATGCCGTCGTGGCTGCCATTGTTGAAAACGTTCGACATTCGCTAAGACTTGATTAAGGTTTCAAGCTGGTATGATACCGGAAAACCCGCAGTCACGGCCGATTGCCGTGTCTTGCCATCGTGCCAATAACCCGAGAACAACCTTATGGCAGAGCAGATTTTTTCCTATTCCGAAACCGAGCTCGCCGCCGTTGCCGAGCGCTTGCTGGCACTTGCGGCTGCCGGTGGTGCTACCGCTGCCGAAGCGGATGTGTCCGAAGGCTGCGGCCAGAATGTGTCGGTGCGCCTGGGCGAAGTGGAAACCATCGAGTACAACCGCGACAAGGGTGTGTCGCTGACGGTGTATCTGGGCCAGCAGAAGGGCCATGCCAGTACCTCCGATTTTTCCGAACAGGCGCTGGCCGATACCGTCGCGGCGGCGCTCAATATTGCCCGCTACACCATGGGTGACGATTGCGCCGGCCTGGCGGACCCGGCCTTGCTGCTGCAAGCCGGCCAGCGTCGCGATCTGGACTTGTACCACCCGTGGGACCTGCCGGTTGATGACGCCATCGCCCTGGCGCGCGAATGCGAAGACGCAGCCCGCGCCGCCGACCCGCGCATTACCAATTCCGAAGGTGGCACCGTGGCCACCCACGCTACCCGCCATTGCTACGCCAACAGCCACGGCTACAGCGGCAGCCTCACCACCTCGCGCCACAGCCTGTCGGCGGCGGTGGTGGCCAGCGGCGACGACAGCATGCAGCGCGATTACTGGTACACCACCGCCCGTCACGCCGGCGACCTGCTGTCGGCGGCCGAGGTTGGCCGCATGGCGGGCGAGCGCACCGTGCGCCGCCTGAATGCCCGCCGCGTCAAGACCGGGCAGTACCCGGTGATTTTCGAGGCGCCGGTAGCGGGTAGCCTGCTCAGCCACCTGGTGCAGGCGGTGAGCGGCGGCAGCCTGTACCGCAAGTCCAGCTTCCTGCTGGATAGCTTGGGCAAGCAGGTGGCCGCGCCGTTGCTGGACGTGTACGAAGACCCGTTTGTACTGCGTGGCCTGGCCAGTGGTTGTGCCGACGACGAGGGCGTGGCCACCGTCGCGCGCCAGTTTATCGATAAGGGCGTGTTGCAGGGTTACTTCTTGGCCAGCTACTCGGCGCGCAAGCTGGGCATGCAGAGTACCGGTCACGCTGGTGGCCCGCACAATCTGCTGGTGCGGCCAACCTTGGCTGGCGGCCTGCAGGCGTTGCTGGCGCGCATGGGCACCGGCTTGCTGGTGACCGAGCTGATGGGGCAGGGCATCAACCTGGTGACCGGTGATTACTCGCGTGGCGCCAGCGGCTTCTGGGTGGAAAACGGTGTGATCGCCTACCCGGTGGAAGAGCTGACCATTGCCGGCAACCTGCGTGACATGCTGCAAGGCATCGACGCTATCGGTGATGACGTGGATACCCGCGGCAGCCGCCATATCGGTTCGGTGCTGCTGTCGCCGCTGACGGTAGCGGGCGAGGCGTGACGCCAGCCTACTGGCAGCAGGCGTGTGCCGAGTTGGCCGCCACGTGTCCGGCAATGGCCGAGCTGGTGGCCCGCTACCCGGCTAGCGTGCTGCGTACCCGTGGCGAACCGTTCGAGACCCTGCTGCGCGCCATCGTCGGGCAGCAGATCTCCATTGCCGCCGCAGACGCCATCTGGGCCCGGCTGGCGGCCTTGCTGGACACCACCCGCCCGGCCGCCGTAGCGGCAGTGGCGCCCGACGCCTTGCGTGCCTGTGGTTTTTCGCAGCGCAAAGTAGAGTACGCGCAAGACCTGGCGCAACACTTTCTGGATGGCCGCATCCAGCCGGCGCAGTTCGATGCGTTGGACGACGAGGCCGTCATCCGCGAGCTGGTGGCGGTGCGAGGCATTGGCCGCTGGACGGCCGAGATGTATCTGATCTTTAATCTGTGCCGGCCGGATGTGTGGCCGGTAGACGATGTCGGCCTGCAAAAAGCCCTGGTGCAGATCCATGGCCTGGATGCGCGCCCGGCGCTGGCAGTATTCCGCCAGATGGGCGAGCGCTACCGGCCGTGGCGCAGTGTGGCTACTTGGTATCTGTGGCGCATGCTGGACCCGGTAGAGGTGCAGTACTAGCCGGCGTCGATGTCGCGCTACGAAGCGCCGTTTCGTGTTCCATACTCAAAACAAAACAGGGAGCGAGACATGGACAAGCCGGCAATCGGGCTGGTGCTGGCGGGTGGTGGTGCCCGCGCCGCCTATCAGGTGGGGGTGTTGATGGCGGTGGCGCACATGCTGCCGCGCGATCATGGCAACCCGTTTCCCATTATCAGCGGCACCTCGGCAGGTGCCATCAACGCCGTGGGCTTGGCAGCAGGGGCGACGCACTTTCGCCAGGCCACGGCCTTTCTGGCCAAGATGTGGAAAAACCTGCACGTGGCGCAGGTGTACCGCGCCGACTGGCCGTATTTTGCCCGCGCCTTTCTGGCCTGGGGTGGCTCGGTGCTGACCGGTGGCAAGCTCATTCATAATCCCAGCAGTTTTCTCGATAACAGCCCGCTGCGCGACTTGCTGACCGATGCGGTGCGCTTCGACGGCGTGGCGCGGGCTATTGATGCTGGCCAGCTGCGGGCACTGGCGCTGACCGCCTCCTGCTATACCACCGGGCAGTCAGTAACCTTTTTCGAGGGAGAAGACTGTATCGATGAGTGGCAGCGCCACCAGCGCCACGGTGTGCGAGAACGCATCGGCATTGACCACCTGATGGCCACCTCGGCCATTCCGTTGATTTTCCCTGCGGCTACCATCAGCGGCCGCTTCTACTGCGATGGTGCCATTCGCCAGATGGCGCCGCTGTCGTCTGCCTTGCACTTGGGGGCAGAGAAATTGTTCGTGGTGAACCTCAATACCGAGCGCAAGCCGCAACCGGAGCGGCGTCTTGCCGGCGACCGGCCAACGCTGGCGATGATCTTCGGCCATTTGCTCAGCAGCATCTTTTTTGACAGTATGGCGGCCGATATGGAGCGTCTGACGCGCGTCAATCACACTATCTCGCTGCTGGACGAGCAGGTGCGTTGCAGCGGCCGCACCATGCTGAAGCGGGTAGAGGTGTTCAATATGTCGCCCAGCGTGTCGCTGGAGGCCATCGCTTTCAAGCATGTGCAGCGCTTTCCGCCAGCGATGCGTTTCCTGATGCGTGGTGCCGGTGCCATGCGCAAGCGCGGTTCGGTGCTGGCCAGCTATTTGCTATTTGATCCTGCCTACGGTAAAGAGCTGATCGACCTGGGTTACAAGGATGCGATGGCGCGTCGTGACGAAATTCTGATTTTTTTACAAAACCATTAGTCTGTTATTGCTGTTGCTTTGCTATCGAGACGCGGCTGGTGCGGTAAGCACGGCGCGCGTCGCTTGGGTTGCGGCGTAGACAGAGCCGGTGCCTGGCACCGTTTTGAAAAGGGGAAATAATGCATTTAAGCAGACGGCAGGGTTTTGCCGCCATCGCCGCCACCTGCGCGGCAGCCATGGGCTTTGCCCTGTACGCCCAGCATGGGCTGGGTTTGGAGCCGTGCCCGCTGTGTATCTTCCAGCGAGTAGGAATTATCGCCACCGGTGTGCTGGCAGGCGTGTTTGCCGTGTTCAATCCGCAAAGGTTGGCCGCCAAGCTCGCGGGCGTGCTGGTAGCGCTGGCGGCGTTGGCGGGTGGCGCGGTGTCTGCCTGGCACGTCTACCTGCAACACCTACCGAAAGATCAGGTACCGGCTTGCGGCCCGGGGCTGGACTTCATGCTGGAGACGCTGCCGCTGAGCCAGGTGTTGGCTACCGTGTTCAAAGGTAGCGGCGAGTGCGCCGAGCTTGGCTGGACTTTCCTGGGGCAATCGATGCCGTTCTGGACCGGCTTGCTGTTTATTGCCCTTATCGCCACTGCCCTGTGGAATGCGTTTCGTAAAGCATAATCGGCCTTGAGCACGGTGCTGGTGAAGTCTGGCTGTTGATGTGGATGATCCAGCCTGGTGTTGCCTCCGGATAAATGCAAAACCCGCCTGTTAAGCAGGCGGGTTTTGCTTTGTGGCTAAGAAGTGCGTGTGCGGCGCAGCTGCTATTGCCTGTTCGGGATGTGTAAAGACATGGGTGCCTGTGGTGGTGATGCGGGCAGTGCTGAAAAACAGGCAAGCTGGCGAAGGGGCGGGCAATGCAAAAAGCCCCCCGAAGGAGGCTTTGCATTTTTTTTGGCGGAGCGGACGGGGCTCGAACCCGCGACCCCCGGCGTGACAGGCCGGTATTCTAACCAACTGAACTACCGCTCCAACCGTAAAGCTTGGTGGGCGTTGACGGAGTCGAACCGCCGACATTCTGCTTGTAAGGCAG